>NZ_JBHWIV010000070.1:0-41877 GCF_042731675.1 Kitasatospora sp. NPDC059827
CGATCAGGGTGACCCAGCGGTTCTCCACGGCGGGCAGCAGCGAGTCCTGCTGGGCCTTGGAGAAGCGGTGGATCTCGTCCAGGAACAGCACCGTCTCCCGGCCGGACATGCCGACCGCCCGCCGGGCGCCGTCGATCACCGCCCGGACCTCCTTGACCCCGGCGGTGATCGCGGACAGCTCGACGAAGCGGCCCTCCACGGCCTGGCTGATCACGTGCGCCAGGGTGGTCTTGCCGGTGCCGGGCGGCCCCCACAGGATCACCGAGCTGGTGGCGGCCGGCCCGCGGGAGCCCGCCACCAGCCGGCGCAGCGGCGAGCCGGGCTTCAACAGCTGCCGCTGCCCGGCCACCTCGTCCAGGGTGCGCGGGCGCATCCGTACGGCCAGCGGGGCCCGGCCGGGCTCCCTGGCCTGGAGTTCCTCGGCGGCGGCGGTGAAGAGGTCCGGTTCGTCCACACCGGAAGCCTAGTTGAGCCCGCCGACAGGCCCGCCCCCGCGCGGTGCCGGCTACCGCGCGGTGCCCGGCTACCGCAGCCCGGCGGCGTGGTCCGGGACGTACTTCTGCAGGTCGCGCGGGGGCCGCTGGTAGCCGTGCGGGGCCGGGCGGGGCGGCAGCTCGATCCGCGGCGGGGCGACCTCGTGGTACGGGACGGTGGAGAGCAGGTGGGCGATCATGTTGATCCGGGCCCGCCGCTTGTCGTCGCTCTCCACCACGTGCCAGGGCGACTGCGGGATGTCGGTGTAGACGAACATCTCGTCCTTGGCCCGCGAGTAGTCCTCCCAGTGGGTGATCGACTCCACGTCCATCGGGGAGAGCTTCCAGCGCTTCATCGGGTCCTCCAGCCGGTCCCGGAACCGCTGCTCCTGCTCGGTGTCACTGACCGAGAACCAGTACTTGCGCAGCAGGATGCCCGCCTCGATCAGCATCTGCTCGAAGGTCGGGCACTGGTGCAGGAACTGCCAGTACTCCTCGTCGCTGCAGAAGCCCATCACCCGCTCGACCCCGGCCCGGTTGTACCAGCTGCGGTCGAACAGCACGATCTCCCCGGCCGCCGGGAGCTGTTCGACGTACCGCTGGAAGTACCACTGGGTCTTCTGCCGCTCGGTCGGGGTGGGCAGCGCCGCGACCCGGGCGATGCGCGGGTTCAGGTACTCCGTCACCCGCTTGATCGCCCCGCCCTTGCCGGCCGCGTCCCGCCCCTCGAAGACCACCACCAGGCGGGCGCCCTCGACCCGCACCCACTCCTGGAGCTTCACCAGCTCCTGCTGCAGCCGCAGCAGTTCCCGCTCGTACGGCTTCTTCGCCAGTCGTTCCGGCTTCGCGGTCCGCTGCTGCCCCTTGGCCACTCTCGGGTCCTCCGTCCGACTACTGCTGATGACCCTTCACCGTAGGCGCAGAACGGTGACCCCGCAGGTCGGACCGGAGGAACGGGCGAACCGGGTCACGGGGCGCCCCCGAGACGGGCCCTAGACCGCGACGAAGGGCTCCGGGTAGCGGCACAGCCCGCGCGGGTCGCCGTCGTACGCCGCCAGCAGCAGCACCTGGAAGTACGCCTCCGGCACCTCGAACGGGCCGGAGACCTCGTGCCGCCCGGCCGGGATGAAGCCGAACCGTCCGTAGTACCCGGGATCGCCGAGCACCACCACCAGCTTCTCCCCCGCCTCCTCGGCGGCCGACAGCGCCGCCCGGACGACGAGTTCGCCGACGCCCCGGCGCTGCCACTCGGGCGCCACCGCCACCGGCGCGAGCGCCAGCGCGTCACCGGCCCCGCCGCCGCCGTCACCGACCCGCAGCCGGGTCAGCAGGGCGTGGCCGATCACCAGCCCGCCGTCGTCGACCGCGACCAGCGACAGCCCGGGCAGCCAGGCCGGGTCGCGGCGCAGCGCATCCACCAGGTCCGCCTCGTCCGGCCCGGGGAACGCGGCCATGAGCACGCGCCTGGTCGCCGGGGCGTCCTGCGGACATTCGACTCTCGTGGTGACCTGCATCGAGTCAACCCTCCCTGTGTCACACCACGTTGTGGACCGGCCCCGGACGGTGGGTGGACCGTCCGGGGCCGTTGCAGGTTAGCGCGTATGACGAGGCGTCAGCTCTTGGGCTGCGCCTCGGGCTTGGCGTCCTCGCGGACCTTGGGCTGGGCGTCCACGCCGGCCTCGCGGCGCTGGGCCGGGGTGATCGGGGTCGGCGCGCCGGTCAGCGGGTCACCACCGGTGGACGTCTTCGGGAAGGCGATGACGTCGCGGATGGTGTCGTAGCCGCCGAGCAGCGTGACGATCCGGTCGAGGCCGAAGGCGACCCCACCGTGCGGCGGCGGGCCGTAGTTGAAGGCGTCCAGCAGGAAGCCGAACTGCGAGGCCGCCTCCTCCTCGGACAGGCCGATCGCGTCGAACGCCCGCTTCTGGACGTCCCGCTGGTGGATACGGATCGAACCGCCGCCCAGCTCCGAGCCGTTGAGGACCAGGTCGTAGGCGTTGGACAGGGCCGCACCCGGGTCGGTGTCGAAGGTGTCCAGCGACTCCGCGGTCGGGGCGGTGAACGGGTGGTGCACCGCGTGCCAGCCCTGGAACTGGCCCTTGTCGTCCTCGATCGGCTCGAACATCGGGAAGTCGACGACCCAGAGGAAGGCCCACTGGGACTCGTCGATCAGCTCGCAGCGGCGGCCGATCTCCAGGCGGGCGGCACCGAGCAGCTCCTGCGAGGGGCGCTCCTTGCCGGCCGCGAAGAAGACCGCGTCGCCGTTCTTGGCACCGGCCGCGGCGGCGAGGCCCGCCAGGTGCTCCGCGGAGAGGTTCTTGGCGACCGGGCCGCGCAGCTCGCCGGTCTCGCCGTCGATCAGCACGTAGGCGAGGCCCTTGGCGCCGCGCGCCTTGGCCCAGTCCTGCCAGGCGTCCAGCTGCTTGCGCGGCTGCGAGGCGCCGCCCGGCATGACCACGGCACCGACGTACGGGGCCTGGAAGACGCGGAACTCGGTGCCCTTGAAGTACTCGGTGAGGTCGGTGAGTTCCTGGCCGAAGCGGACGTCCGGCTTGTCGGAGCCGTAGCGGCCCATGGCGTCCGCGTAGGTCATCCGCGGCAGCGGGTTCGGGATCTCGTAGCCGTGGACCTCGCGCCAGATCGAGCCGACGATCTTCTCGCCGAGGGCCAGGATGTCCTCCTGGTCGACGAAGGAGGCCTCGATGTCCAGCTGGGTGAACTCCGGCTGGCGGTCGGCGCGGAAGTCCTCGTCGCGGAAGCAGCGGGCGATCTGGTAGTACCGCTCCATGCCGGCCACCATCAGCAGCTGCTTGAACAGCTGGGGCGACTGCGGCAGGGCGTACCAGTGGCCGGGCTGCAGGCGGACCGGGACGAGGAAGTCGCGGGCGCCCTCGGGGGTGGAGCGGGTGAGGTACGGCGTCTCGATGTCGAGGAAGTCGTTCTCCTCCATCACCCGGCGGATGATGTTGTTGACCTTCGAGCGCAGCCGCAGGCCCTTGGCCGGGCCCTCGCGGCGCAGGTCCAGGTAGCGGTAGCGCAGCCGGACCTCCTCGTTGACCGTGCCCGGCTCGTACTCGGCGACCGGGAACGGCAGCGGGGCGGCCTCGGAGAGCACCTCGATGTCGCTGACGACGACCTCGACCGCGCCGGTCGGGATGTCCGGGTTCTCGTTGCCCTCGGGGCGGACCCGGACGTCGCCGACGACCTTGACGCAGTACTCGGCGCGCAGGCCGTGCACCGAGTCGAGGTCGCGGACCACGATCTGCACGGTGCCGGAGGCGTCGCGCAGGTCGATGAAGGCGACGCCGCCGTGGTCGCGGCGGCGGGCGACCCAGCCGGCCAGGGTGACGGTGGTGCCTGCGTGCTCCGGGCGGAGCGTGCCCGCGTCGTGCGTGCGGATCACAGCTGCTTCTCCTTCAAGGTGGTGACGAGTGCGTCGAGGGCGACGGGGGACTGCTCGCCGGTGCTCATGTCCTTGAGCTGGACGACGCCCTCGGCGAGGTCCCGGTCACCGGCGATCAGGGCGAAGCGGGCGCCGGACCGGTCGGCGGACTTCATGGCGTTCTTGATGCTCTTGACGCCGAAGGCGAGGTCGGTGGCGACGCCGGCCCGGCGCAGCTCGACCACCTTGGCGAACAGCAGGTTCTTGGCCTCCTCGCCCAGCGCGACGGCGTAGACGGAGGTGGCGGGCGGCAGGTCGAGGGCGACGCCCTCGGCCTCCAGGGCCAGGTAGGTGCGGTCCACGCCGAGCGCCCAGCCGACGGACGGCAGCGCCGGGCCGCCGATCATCTCGGACAGGCCGTCGTAGCGGCCGCCGCCGCCGATCGCGGACTGGGCGCCGAGGCCGTTGTGCACGAACTCGAAGGTGGTGCGGGTGTAGTAGTCCAGGCCGCGGACCAGCTTCGGGTCGTCGACGAAGGCGACGCCGGCGGCGGTGAGCAGCTCGCGCACCTTCTCGTCGTACGCCTTGCACTCCTCGCACAGGAAGTCGCGCAGCATCGGCGCGCCGACCAGCTGCTCCTGCACCGACTCGCGCTTGTCGTCCAGCACGCGCAGCGGGTTGATCTCCGCACGGCGGCGGGTCTCCTCGTCCAGGTCCAGCCCGGAGAGGAACTCGATCAGGGCGGCGCGGTAGACCGGGCGGCACTGCTTGTCGCCGAGGCTGTTGAGCAGCAGCGAGTAGTCGCTCAGGCCCAGCGCGCGGAAGGCGTCGTCGGCCAGGATGATCAGCTCGGCGTCCAGGGCCGGGTCCTCGGCGCCGATCGCCTCCGCGCCGACCTGGGAGAACTGGCGGTAGCGGCCCTTCTGGGCGCGCTCGTAGCGGTAGTACGAGCCGGAGTACCAGAGCTTGACCGGCAGGTTGCCCTGCTTGTGCAGGTTGGCCTGGAGCGCGGCGCGCAGCACCGAGGCGGTGCCCTCGGGGCGCAGCGCGAGCTCGTCGCCGCCCTTGGTGGTGAGGGTGTACATCTCCTTGGAGACGATGTCGGTGGACTCGCCGACACCGCGGGAGAACAGCTTCACGTCCTCGAAGACCGGGGTCTCGACGTAGCCGTAACCGGCCCGGCGGGCGGGCGCGGCGATGCGCTCGCGGATCGCCAGGAAGGTCGCGGAGCTGGGGGGCAGCAGGTCGTAGGTGCCCTTGGGGGCGGTGAAGGTGCTCAACTTCTCTTCCGTCACATTCCTCGTCGCGGGAAAGCCGGGGCGCCGGCCGCCCCCGCTGCCTGTCGGAGGTAGGGGTTGGTGGCGCGCTCGCGGCCGATGGTGGTCTGACCGCCGTGGCCGGAGAGGACCACGGTGGAGTCGTCGAGGGGCAGGCACACCCGGGCCAGCGAGCGCATGATCGCTTCGCCGTCCCCGCCCGGGAGGTCGGTACGCCCGATGGAGCCGGCGAACAGCAGGTCGCCCGAGAAGAGCACCGGGGGGAGGTCCTCGGCACCGGGCGTCCGGAAGGTCACCGACCCCCCGGTATGGCCCGGGGCGTGGTCCACGGTGAGCCGCAGGCCGGCCAGCTCCAGCACGCTGCCGTCGGTGAGCTCGCGCACGTCGTCGGGCTCGCCGACGGTGAGCTCGCCCATCAACTGGGTGCCCAGGGAGCGGCCGAGCGCCTTCTCCGGGTCGGACATCATGTACCGGTCCTCGGGGTGGATCCAGGCCGGGACGCCGCGGGCGCCGCAGACCGGGACCACCGAGGCGACGTGGTCGATGTGGCCGTGGGTGAGCAGGACGGCGACGGGCTTGAGCCGGTGCTCACGGATGAGCTCCTCGACGCCCTGCGCGGCCTGGTGCCCGGGGTCGACGATGACGCACTCCTCGCCCGCCGCCGGCGCGACCAGGTAGCAGTTGGTGCCCCAGGCTCCAGCGGGGAATCCGGCGATGAACACGCGCGTCCTTCGGGTGTGTGCGGCGGTGGGCTGCGGTGGCTACCAGTAGTGATGACGTAAGGGAAGCCTACCGGCGGTCCGGGTCCGGTTGCGAACCAGATAGGCGGTGGCGGGCCGGGGCCATGACAGGTTCACCGCGTCCTTACGGGCCCGGTCCCTACACTTGGCCGCCGATGGGTGCGATGATCCGCTCCGGAACCCATCCACTTTTCCCGCACATGCTCAGGAGACACGGCCGGTGGTCAGCAGCGAACAGCGGCGGCGGCAGCTCGCCCGCGAGAAGTACGAGCGCCAGACGCAGCGCCGGGCCGAGGCGGCCTCCGCCCGGCGGCGCCGCAACACGATCCTGGGCGCCTCGCTCGCGGTGGTGGTGCTGGCCGGCGGCGGCGGGCTCTTCGCCGGCGGCGCGTTCAGCTCCGACAAGGACAAGGGCACCTCGGCCGCCGCCACCCCGCAGGCCGCGCCGAGCCAGAGCGACCCGGCCCAGGCCGACCCGGCCGCCACCCCGACCCGCAAGCCGGTCGAGGGCTGCGCCGCCCCGGCGGCGGGCTCGCCCAACGGCAAGCAGTTCAAGGCCGAGCCGGCCATGTCGGTCGACCAGGGTGCCTCGTACACCATGTCGCTGGACAGCAACTGCGGCAAGGTCACCGTCGCGCTGGACGCGGCCAAGGCCCCGCACACCGTGAACTCGTTCAACTTCCTGGCGGGCGAGCAGTACTTCGACCACACCAAGTGCCACCGGCTCACCACCGACGGTATCTTCGTGCTCCAGTGCGGCGACCCGACCGCCAAGGGTTCGGGCGGCCCCGGCTACCAGTTCGCGGACGAGAACCTGACCGGCGCGACCTACCCGGCGGGCACCGTGGCGATGGCCAACGCGGGCCCGGGCACCAACGGCAGCCAGTTCTTCCTGGTCTACAAGGACACCAAGCTGCCGCCGAACTACACCCCGTTCGGCAAGATCACCGGCGGCCTGGACGTGGTCCAGAAGATCGCCGCCGCGGGCACCCTGGAGGGCGCCGGCGACGGCCACCCGATGGCCGACGTCACCCTCAACTCGGTTACGGTGTCCAAGGGTTGACCGAACCCGGGACCACCGGCGGCGGGCGCGCGGAGCGCCCCCCGCCCGGTCCCGGACCGAAATCGCCCGGCCCGGATGCGGACAGCACCGGTCCTGGTCGCCTATGTTGGCGTTGTATAGGGTGCCCGGACCCGCCTAGCCGTCACCCTCGGCAGCAAGGCACGGCGGACGGGGACGGCGGACTCATCGGTCCGCCGCACATCAACTGTGGACGACGGTCGTGCGCCGCCCCGGAGCGGGCGCGACGTCATGTGGAGGACGCGCTATGAGCAGCGACCCGTGGGGCCGTGTGGACGAGCAGGGCACGGTGTACGTCAGGACGGCCGACGGCGAACGCGTCGTGGGTTCCTGGCAGGCCGGCTCGCCCGAGGAGGCCCTCGCCTACTTCGAGCGCAAGTACCAGGGCATCGAGGTGGAGATCGGCCTGCTGGAGAAGCGGGTGCGCACCACCGACCTGGCCGCCAAGGACGCCCAGACCGCGCTGGAGCACCTCCGCGCCCAGGTGACCGAGGGACACGCGGTCGGCGACCTGGACGCGCTGGCCAAGCGCCTGGACACGCTCACCGGTGAGATCGAGAGCCGGCGGGAGGAGCGCAAGGCCGCCCGCGCCAAGGCCCAGGACGAGACCCGCACCGCCAAGGAGGCGCTGGTCTCCGAGGCCGAGCAGCTCGCCGAGTCCACCCAGTGGCGGGAGGCCGGGGACCGGCTGCGCGCCCTGGTGGACACCTGGAAGGGCCTGCCGCGGCTGGACCGCAAGAGCGACGACGAGCTGTGGCACCGCTTCTCGCACGCCCGCTCGGTCTTCTCCAAGCACCGCAAGGCGCACTTCGCCACCCTGGACGCCGAGCGCGAGCACGCCCGGCAGACCAAGGAGGCGCTGGTCTCCGAGGCCGAGGCGCTCTCCTCGTCCAGCGACTGGGGCAGCACCGCGGCCGCCTACCGCGACCTGATGGCGCGCTGGAAGTCCGCCGGCCGGGCGCAGCGGGACGTGGAGGACGAGCTGTGGGCGCGGTTCCGCGGCGCCCAGGACGTGTTCTTCCAGGCCCGTTCCGCGGTGTTCAGCGAGCGCGACGCCGAGCAGGTGGAGAACCAGAAGCTCAAGGAGGCGCTGGCCACCGAGGCCGAGGCGATCCTGCCGATCACCGACCTCAAGGCCGCCAAGGCCGCGCTGCGCGAGGTCAACGAGCGCTGGGAGGCCATCGGCCACGTCCCGCGCGACATCCGTCCGAAGCTGGACGGCCGGCTGAACGCGGTCGAGCGGGCCATCCGCGAGGCCGAGGACAGCGAGTGGAAGCGCTCCAACCCGGAGGCCAAGGCCCGCGCGGCCGGCATGGTGGGCCTGTTCGAGGCGAAGGCCGACAAGCTCCGGGCCGACCTGGACAAGGCCCGCTCGGCGGGCAACGCCGGCAAGGTCGCCAAGCTGGAGGCCGAGCTCTCCGGTGTGGAGACCCTGCTGGAGCAGGCCCACCGGAGCCAGGAGGAGTTCAGCGGCTGATTCCGGCCCGCTGAGCCCGCTGAGCGCACTTGAGCGCACTTGAGCGCACTGCACGAGGAAGGCCCCCGGGGAGCTCCCCGGGGGCCTTCCTCGTGCGCTGCGGCTACTTGCGGGCCGAGGTGACCCGGTAGACGTCGTACACGCCCTCGACGCCGCGGACCGCCTTGAGCACGTGGCCCAGGTGCTTCGGGTCGCCCATCTCGAAGGTGAAGCGGCTCATCGCCACCCGGTCCCGGGAGGTCTGGACCGCCGCCGACAGGATGTTGACGTGCTGGTCGGAGAGCACCCGGGTGACGTCCGAGAGCAGCCGGGAGCGGTCCAGCGCCTCGACCTGGATGGCCACCAGGAAGACCGAGGACTGGGTGGCCGCCCACTCGACGTCGATCATCCGCTCGGGCTGCTGGCTCAGCGACTCCACGTTGACGCAGTCGGCGCGGTGCACCGAGACGCCGTTGCCGCGGGTGACGAAGCCGACGATCGGGTCGCCCGGCACCGGGGTGCAGCAGCGGGACAGCTTGACCCAGACGTCCTCGACGCCCTTGACGATCACGCCGGGGTCGCCCTTGGCCCGGCGGCGCACGGCCCGCCGGTTGTCGTGGGTCGGGGTGGCCGTCTCGGCGAGGTCCTCGGTGGCCCCCTCCTCGCCGCCGAGCGCCTGGACCAGCTTCTGGACGATGTTCTGCGCGGCGACGTGCCCCTCGCCGATGGCGGCGTAGAGCGAGGAGATGTCGGGGTAGCGCATCTCGTGGGCCAGGGTGACCAGCGAGTCGCCGGTCAGGATCCGCTGGATCGGCAGGCCCTGCTTGCGCATCGCCCGGACGATCGCCTCCTTGCCGTGCTCGATCGCCTCCTCGCGGCGCTCCTTGGAGAACCAGGCGCGGATCTTGTTGCGGGCGCGCGGGGACTTGACGAAGCCCAGCCAGTCCCGGGAGGGTCCGGCGTTCTCCGCCTTGGAGGTGAACACCTCGACGGCGTCGCCGTTCTCCAGGGTCGACTCCAGCGGCACCAGGCGGCCGTTGACCCGGGCCCCTATGGTCCGGTAGCCGACCTCGGTGTGCACCGCGAAGGCGAAGTCGACCGGGGTCGAGCCGGCCGGCAGGGCTATCACGTCACCCTTGGGGGTGAAGACGAAGACCTCGTTGCTGGCCAGGTCGAAGCGCAGCGACTCCAGGAACTCGCCCGGGTCGGCGGTCTCCTTCTGCCAGTCCAGCAGCTGTCGCAGCCAGGCCATCTCGTTGACGGCGCCGGCCTTGTCGTCCTTGCGGACCTGGGTCGGGGTGTCGGTGCGGATCTTGGAGGCCCCGGCGACGGCGCGCTGCTTGTACTTCCAGTGCGCGGCGATGCCGTACTCGGCCCGCCGGTGCATGTCGAAGGTGCGGATCTGGAGTTCGACGGGCTTGCCGCCCGGACCGATCACCGTGGTGTGCAGCGACTGGTACATGTTGAACTTGGGCATCGCGATGTAGTCCTTGAACCGCCCCGGCACCGGGTTCCACCGCGCGTGGATGGTGCCCAGCGCCGCGTAGCAGTCGCGGACGGTGTCGACCAGGACCCGGATGCCCACCAGGTCGTAGATCTCGGCGAAGTCCCGGCCCCGGACGATCATCTTCTGGTAGACCGAGTAGTAGTGCTTCGGCCGGCCGGTGACGGAGGCGGTGATCCGGGCGCCCCGCAGGTCCGCCTGGACCTGGTCGATGACGGTCGCCAGGTACTCGTCCCGCTTGGGGGCGCGCTCGGCGACCAGCCGGACGATCTCGTCGTACATCTTGGGGTAGAGGATCGCGAAGGCGAGGTCCTCCAGCTCCCACTTGATGGTGTTCATGCCCAGCCGGTGCGCCAGCGGGGCGTAGATCTCCAGCGTCTCGCGGGCCTTCTTCTCCTGCTTCTCCCGCTTGAGGTAGCGCATGGTGCGCATGTTGTGCAGGCGGTCGGCGAGCTTGATCACCAGGACCCGGGGGTCCTTGGCCATCGCCACGACCATCTTGCGGACGGTCTCGGCCTGCGCGGCCTCGCCGAACTTGACCCGGTCCAGCTTGGTGACGCCGTCGACCAGCAGGGCCACCGAGTCGCCGAAGTCCTTGCGCAGGGTCTCCAGGCCGTAGTCGGTGTCCTCGACGGTGTCGTGCAGCAGCCCCGCCATCAGGGTCGCGGCGTCCATGCCTAGCTCGGCCAGGATGGTCGCGACCGCCAGCGGGTGGGTGATGTACGGGTCGCCGCTCTTGCGCTTCTGCCCGCGGTGCCACTTCTCGGCGACGGCGTAGGCGCGCTCGATGTCGCGCAGCAGCGCCGGGTCGGCCTTGGGGTCGTTCGCCCGGATCGAGCGGAACAGCGGCTCCAGGACGGGGTTGAGCACGCTGGAGCGCTGGCCGCCGAGGCGGGCCAGCCGGGCGCGCATCCCGCCGCCGCTGCCGGAGCCGCGGCCGAGCGGGGCGAGCTGGCGCGAGGAGGCCGGCGCCGGGCGTGCCGGGGTGGCCCCCGAGGGCGTGGGGTGGTTCTCGGGGGCGGCCGCTGCGGCCGTGGGCACAACCTCGTCGGGCAAGGACACTCCTCGGGGCACCGGGGCCGACCCCCGCCGAGGCCCGTGCGGTCCGGGCACTACCGGGAGGGGATGAATCTTCATGGTACCGAGCCGGGCGGCCCGGTGTTCATCGGGCCGGGCCCGGAAACGGAAGGACGGCGGTCGGATGATCCGACCGCCGTCCTTCCGTCCTGCCTCTCAGACCGTGACCAGCGTCTCCAGCGGGGCGTCGCCCAGGTGCCCGGTCAGCCGCTCGCGGCCGTCCAGGAAGCCCAGCTCCATCAGCACCACGACGCCCGCCAGCTCGGCGCCGGCCTCCTTCACCAGGTCCAGCGAGGCACCGATGGTGCCGCCGGTGGCCAGCACGTCGTCCACCACCAGCACCCGCTCACCGGGCGTGAAGGCGTCGCACTGCACCTCCAGCGTCGCCGAGCCGTACTCCAGCTCGTACGAGCGCCGGAACACCTCGCCGGGCAGCTTCCCGGCCTTGCGGACCGGCACGAAGCCGAGCCCGGCCGCGAAGGCCGCCGGAGCCGCCAGCACGAAGCCGCGCGCCTCCAGGCCCACCACCTTGGTCGCCCCGAGCTCCAGCGCCCGGTCCGCCAGCGCCCGGGTGAGGGCGCCGAAGGCCTCGGCGTCGGCGAGCAGCGGCGCGATGTCCTTGAACAGCACACCCGGCTTCGGGTAGTCCGGGACGTCCCGGATCCGGCTGTTCAGCAGCTCGGCCAGTGCGGTGTCGGCGGTGGTCACGGTGTTCTGTCCTCAGGGTCGGGTGCGGTTCAGCGCTTGGTGGACGGACGGCCCTTGGCACGGGTGGTGCCGGCCGACCGGCCGCGCTGACCGACCATACCCGCAGGCTCGTCGTCCTCCGGACCCTCGTCCGTCGCCGTCGCGTCGGCGCCCTCGCCCTTGGCCGCCGCGGCGGCCCGGTGCTGCAGGACGCGCTTGCGCAGCGCCTTCATCTCCGGCTGCTCCTCCTTGAGCTGCGCCAGCAGCGGGGTGGCGACGCAGATCGAGGAGTAGGCACCGGCCGCGAGGCCGATGAACAGCGCGAGCGAGATGTCGTTCAGGGTGCCGGCGCCCAGCAGGCCGCCACCGATGAACAGCAGCGCGGCGACCGGCAGCAGCGCCACCACGGTGGTGTTGAGCGAGCGCACCAGGGTCTGGTTGAGGCCCGCGTTGGCCGCCTCGCTGTAGGTGAGCTTGTTCTGCTTGGTGATCCCCTTGGCGTTCTCCTTCACGGTGTCGAAGACGACGACCGTGTCGTAGAGCGAGTACCCGAGGATGGTCAGGAAGCCGATCACCGTACCGGGGGTGACCTCGAAGCCCACCAGGGCGTAGACGCCGATGGTGATCAGGAGGTCGTGGATGAGGGCGACCAGGGCGGCCACCGCCATCCGCCACTCGAAGGCGATCGCCAGGTAGACCGTCACCAGGACCATGAAGACGACCAGGCCGGTGAGCGCCTTGTTGGAGATCTGCTTGCCCCAGCTGGGGCCGATCACCTGGGCCTCGACGGTGTCCAGCGGCACGCCGAGCTTCTGCGAGAGCTGCGAACGGATCTCGTCCGAGCTCTTCGTCTCGTCACTGCTGACCTGGATGCGGATCTTGTTGCTGTCCGTCGACTGCACCAGCGGGTGCGAGGAGACGATCCCGTCGGCGGTGTCCTGGGCCTGGGAGACCGTCAGGCCCGGCTTGGTCACGGTGTAGACCGAGCCGCCCTTGAACTCGATGCCCAGGTGCAGGCCCATCGCCAGGCCGATCGCCGCGATCAGCACGATCACGCCGGAGATCGAGTACCAGAGCTTGCGGCGCCCGACGAAGTCGAAGCTGACCTCGCCCTGGTAGAGCCGGTGGCCCAGATTGGAGAAGCGCGACACGGTGTCAGGCCTCCTTCACGGCGGCAGAGGAGGGGTTACGGCGACGGGTGCTGCGCAGCGGCGGGCGGGCGCCCAGCCGCTTCGGGTCCAGGCCGGACCACGGGTGGCCGTCGGAGAAGAACTTCCGCCGGGCCAGCAGCGTGATCATCGGCTTGGTGAAGAGGAAGATCACCACGACGTCCAGCGCGGTGGTCAGACCCAGGGTGAACGCGAAGCCCTGGACCTTGCCGACCGAGACCACGTAGAGCACCGCGGCACAGAGGAAGGAGACGAAGTCCGAGACCAGGATGGTGCGTCGGGCCCGCGGCCAGGCCCGCTGGACGGCCGGGCGCAGCGGGGCGCCGTCGCGGACCTCGTCGCGGATGCGCTCGAAGTACACGATGAAGGAGTCGGCCGTGATACCGATCGCGACGATCGCGCCGCAGACCGCGGGCAGGTTCAGCGCGAAGCCGATCCCGCCGCCGAGCAGGCTCATGATCGAGTAGGTCAGGGCCGCCGAGACGAGCAGACCGGCGATCGAGACCAGGCCGAGGCCACGGTAGTAGACCAGCGAGTAGGCGACCACCAGCAGCATGCCGATCGCGCCGGCGATCAGACCCGCCTTGAGCTGGTCGCTGCCGAGCGCCGGGGAGACGGTGGTGACGTCGCCCTTGCTGAACTCCAGCGGCAGGGCGCCGTAGCTCAGCACGTTGGAGAGGTCCTGCGCCTCGGGCTGGCTGAACTGGCCGGTGATCACGGCGTTGCCGCCGGGGATCGGGCCGTTGACCTGCGGGTGCGAGACGACCTGGTTGTCCAGCACGATCGCGAACTGGTTGTTCGGCGGGGTCTGGGAGGCGAGCTGGCCGGTGACCTTGGTGAAGGCGTCGGTGCCGGTGCCGTTGAACTGCAGCTGGACCTGCCAGCCGGCACCCGTCTGGGTGTCGAGGCTGGGCTGGGCCTTGGAGACGTCCGAGCCCTTGACCGCGACGGGGCCGAGCGCCAGCTTCTCGTAGTAGCCGCCCTTGACGGGCTTCTGCGAGCAGGCGACGACGGCCTTGTCCACGGCGCCGGTCTGGGTCGAGCGCTGCTCCGGCTTGGTGCAGTCGAGGTTGGCGAACGCGGTGGCCAGCTCCGGCGGCACGGTGCCCTGGGTCATCGCCGCGCTCACGTCGGCGGCGCTCGGCTGGGTGGCCTGGGCGCTCGGGGCGGCCGACCCGGTGGCGGGGGCGGACGGGGTGCCGCTGACGCCGGTGGCGGCGGGGCTCGGGGTGGAGCCCTCGGCGGCCAGGGCCTCACCGACGGAGCGGCCCTGCTTGGTGGCGCTCGCGCTGGCGGACGGGGTGGGAGCGTGGCTCGCGGAGCCGCTCGCGCCGGCCGTGGGGGTCGCGCTGCCCGACGGGGCGGCGCTCGGGGTGCCCGAGGCGCCCGCGGACGGGGTGCCGGTGGGCGGCGCGGGCGGCGTGAAGCCGCTCGGCGCGACCGCCAGGACCGGACGGAAGAACAGCTGGGCGGTGGTACCGACCTGGTCCGCCGCGTTCTGCTTGTCGCCGCCCTTGGGGATGTTCACGATGATCGTGTCCGAGCCCTGGGTCTGGACCTCCGCCTCGGAGACACCCATCCCGTTGACGCGGCGCTCCATGATCCCGACGGCGATGTCCATGTTCGCCTTGGTGATCGCCTTGGGATCCTTCGACTTCGCGGTCAGCGTGATGCTGGTGCCGCCTGCGAGGTCGATACCGAGCCGGGGCTTGGTGTTGCCCGTCCCGAACATGAGGGCGACCAGTCCGACGGTGACGACCAGGATGAGGGCCAGCGCCCGCCCTGGGTAGCCGTCGCGCGGGCGCGACTTGGGTGTTGCCACCTTGCTCGTTTCTCCCTGTCCATGCCACGTCGCCGACCGGACCCCCGTCCGGCTCGTGGCGGGACGGGGGCATGGCGGGTCTGCGGCCCTGAGGTCCTGTGGGCTCGCGGCACTGCGCCGCGCGACCGGGCGGGTTGCCCGGCCGTACTACTTGCTCGCGGGAGCCCCGCCCTCGACATCCCCCTTGACATCGCCCTTCTCGGCGCTGTCCTTGGTGAGCGTCAGCGGCTTGTCCTCGACCGGCGCGGCGTCGGTGTCCTCGGCCTCCGGCTCGGACAGCTCGTCGTCGGCGGGGCGACCGTTGATGATCGCGTCGTACTCCTGGGGGTCCAGGACGGCCGCGATGGCGCTCTTGGTGAAGTGGGTGACCACGCCGGGCGCGATCTCCAGCTCGACGGTCTCGTCGTTGACCGCCTTCACCTGGGCGTACAGGCCGCCGATGGTGCGCACTCCCGCCCCGGGCTCCAGCGAGGTCTGCATGCTCTGCTGCTGCTGCTGGCGCTTCTTCTGCGACCGGAACATGAGCACGATCGCGATGATCGGGAGGAGAAGGATGATGAGGTTCACTGCAGCCAGGGTCCTTTACGGGCCGCCGGCCGGCGGCCTGTGTGGTATGGGTCGGCCCGTCAGGTGAGAGGGGCGGTCCGGCGGAGTCTAGGCGACCCCGAACTGATCGGACAACGCCAAGCATCGCATCCTGCCACCGAAAGTGGCGACCCTCCGCCTGCACGGATTCCCGGGACTTCGCCCCCGTCTCCTCCCCGGGGCACAGCGCCGGGCGGGGGCGGGAACCGACGGCCGGGTCTCACCCGTTCGGCCGAGAGCGGTCAGTTTCCGTCCGGCCGGAACAGCTCCGGCTGGGGCGGCACGCTGCCCCGCGTGGTCTGGACCGGCGGGGTCAGGCCCAGGTGCTGCCAGGCCGCGGCGGTGGCGATCCGGCCGCGCGGGGTGCGGGCGAGCAGGCCCTCCCGGACCAGGAACGGCTCGGCCACCTCCTCGACCGTCTCGGCCTCCTCCCCCACCGCGACGGCGAGGGTCGAGAGGCCGACCGGGCCGCCGCCGAACAGCCGCAGCAGCGCGCTCAGCACCGCGCGGTCCAGCCGGTCCAGGCCGCGGGCGTCCACCTCGTAGACGTCCAGCGCCCGGGCGGCGATCGCGGGGGTGACCACGCCGTCGTGCCGGACCTGGGCGTAGTCGCGGACCCGGCGCAGCAGCCGGTTGGCGATGCGGGGGGTGCCGCGCGAGCGCCCGGCGATCTCGGCCGCGCCGGCCGGGTCTATCTCGACGTCCAGCAGCGTGGCCGAGCGGTGCACCACCCGCTGGAGCTCGGCCGGGGCGTAGAACTCCATGTGCCCGGTGAAGCCGAAGCGGTCGCGCAGCGGCGGCGGCAGCAGTCCGGCCCGGGTGGTGGCGCCGACCAGGGTGAAGGGCGGCAGCTCCAGCGGGATCGCGGTGGCGCCCGGGCCCTTGCCGACGATCACGTCGACCCGGAAGTCCTCCATCGCCATGTAGAGCATCTCCTCGGCCGGCCGGGACATCCGGTGGATCTCGTCGAGGAAGAGCACCTCGCCCTCGGTGAGCGAGGAGAGGATCGCCGCGAGGTCCCCCGCGTGCTGGATGGCCGGGCCGGAGGTGATCCGGATCGGGGCGCCCAGCTCGGCGGCGATGATCATGGAGAGGGTGGTCTTGCCCAGTCCGGGCGGGCCGCTCAGCAGCACGTGGTCCGGCGCGCTGCCGCGCTGGCGGGCCGCCTGGAGCACCAGGGAGAGCTGCTCGCGCACCCGCTCCTGGCCGATGAACTCGTCCAGCAGCTTGGGGCGCAGCGCGGCCTCGACCGCCTGGTCCTCGCCGTCGGCGGCGGCGGTCACCAGCCGGTCGGCGGGTTCCGAGTCGTACATCCTCGCGGGCTCCAGGGTCTCCGGTGTCGGTGTCGACGGACGGTCAGGTCGTCGGGTGGTTTCAGCGGGCGCGGTTGAGGCCGCGCAGGGCCAGCCGCAGCAGGGCGCCGACGTCCGGCGACTGCTGGGCCTCCGCCTCCGGGGTGACGGCGGCGACCGCGTCGTCCGCCTCGCGCGGGGCGTAGCCGAGGCCGGTCAGCGCGGAGTGCAGCTGCTCGCTCCACGGCGCGGGGCCGGTGGCGATCGGCTTCTGCGCGGGCACCGCGCCGTGCGGGGCGCCCAGCTTGTCCTTGTACTCCAGCAGCAGCTTGGCCGCCTTCGCCTTGCCGATGCCCGGCACCGCGACCAGCGCCTTCTCGTCCCCGCCAGCCACCGCGGCGCGCAGCGCGTCGGGGCTGTGCACGCCCAGGATCGCCTGCGCCAGCTTGGGGCCCACGCCCGGCGCGGCCTGGAGGATCTCGAACACGGCCCGCTCGTCGTCGTCGGCGAAGCCGAACAGGGTCAGCGAGTCCTCCCGGACCACCAGCGAGGTGGCCAGCCGGGCGGGCTCACCGAGCCGCAGGCCGGCCAGGGTGTTCGGGGTGCACTGGACGGCCATGCCGACCCCACCGACCTCGACCACCGCGATGCCGGAGGCGATGGCCGCCACCGGTCCTTGCACGAAGGCGATCACCGACTACTGCCTTTCACGGAGAAGGGGCCCCGGGCGGGCCCGGAGCGGGCGGCCTCGGCTGCGGCCTGGGCCGCGGCCTGCAGCCGGTTGGTCGTCCCGCCGCGCCAGATGTGGCAGATCGCCAGCGCCAGCGCGTCGGCCGCGTCCGCGGGCTTGGGCGGCGCGTCCAGTCGCAGCAGGCGCTGCACCATGGCCGTGACCTGGGCCTTGTCGGCCCGGCCGGAGCCGGTGACGGCGGCCTTGACCTCACTGGGGGTGTGCAGGGTGACCGGGATGCCGCGCCGGGTGGCACAGAGCATCGCGACCGCGCTCGCCTGGGCCGTGCCCATCACGGTGCGGACGTTGTGCTGGGCGAAGACCCGCTCGACCGCGACCAGGTCGGGCCGGTGCTCGTCCAGCCAGCTCTCCAGCCCCTGTTCCACCAGCAGCAGCCGCTGCCCGATCTCGGCGTCGGCCGGCGTGCGCACCACGCCCACCCCGGCCATCCGCAACGGGCGGCCCGGCATGCCCTCGACCACGCCGACCCCGCACCTGGTCAGCCCCGGGTCAACACCCAGCACCCGCACGCCACGCCCCGTCCCTCGCCGATCCGCCGCTCACGGCGAGCGGCCTTCGCGAAGGCTACCGCCCGGGTCCGACAACCCCGCCGACGACACCGGCCCGGCGGTCCTGGGACCACCGGGCCGGGCCGTGAGAACGATCACTCACCGTGGCACGGACGACGCCGTGTCACTCGGAGTCGAGCTGCGCGCCGACCTCGTCGGAGATGTCGAAGTTGGCGAAGACGTTCTGCACGTCGTCGCTGTCCTCCAGCGCGTCGATCAGCTTGAAGATCTTGCGGGCGCCGTCGACGTCCAGCTCGACCTGCATGCTCGGGAGGAAGTTGGCCTCGGCCGAGTCGTAGTCGACACCGGCGTCCACCAGCGCGGTGCGCACGGCGACCATCTTGGAGGCCTCGGAGACGATCTCGAAGGACTCGCCGAGGTCGTTGATCTCCTCCGGCTCCTGGTCGAGGACGACCTCGAACAGCTTGTCCTCGTCCACGCCGTCCGCCTTGGGGACGATCACGACGCCCTTGCGGTTGAACAGGTACGACACCGAGCCCGGGTCGGCCATCGAGCCGCCGTTGCGGGTCATCGCGACGCGCACGTCGGAGGCCGCACGGTTGCGGTTGTCGGTGAGGCACTCGATCAGGACGGCGACACCGTTCGGACCGTAGCCCTCGTACATGATGGTCTGGTAGTCGGCGCCGCCGGCCTCCAGACCGCCACCGCGCTTGACGGCGCGGTTGATGTTGTCGATCGGGACCGAGTTCTTCTTCGCCTTCTGGATGGCGTCGTAGAGGGTCGGGTTACCCGCCGGGTCGGGACCGCCCGTGCGCGCCGCCACCTCGATGTTCTTGATCATCTTGGCGAAGAGCTTGCCGCGCTTGGCGTCGATCACGGCCTTCTTGTGCTTGGTGGTAGCCCACTTAGAGTGGCCGGACATCGCCAGCTCCTTTACGTCGCCAAAGGGAAATGAAACAGGAGAGATCTTACCGGTGTCGTCACGGGTAAGGCGCACACGGCTACCGGAGCCCTACCGGGCGGCGAGGTGCTCCTCGACCATCTTCACGAAGTAGGCGTGCACGCGGTGGTCGCCGGTGAGCTCCGGGTGGAACGAGGTGGCCAGCAGGTTGCCCTGGCGCACGGCCACGATCCGGCTCTCCGGACCGTCCGCACCGGGCAGCTCGGCCAGCACCTCGACGCCCGCGCCGACCGCCTCGACCCAGGGGGCGCGGATGAAGACGCCGTGCACCGGCTCCTCCTCCAGGCCCTTGAAGGCGAGGCCGGACTCGAAGGACTCGTTCTGCCGGCCGAAGGCGTTGCGGCGCACCGTCATGTCGATGCCGCCGACGCTCTCCTGGTCCTCCCGGCCGTCGAGGATCTTGTCGGCCAGCATGATCATGCCCGCGCAGGTGCCGTACACCGGCATGCCGGCCGCGACCCGCGCGCGCAGCGGGTCCATCACGCCGAACAGCAGGGCCAGCTTGGACATGGTGGTGGACTCCCCGCCGGGGATCACCAGTGCGTCGACCTCGGCCAGCTCCTCGGCGCGGCGCACCGGACGGGCCAGCGCGTCGGCCTCGGCCAGCGCCACCAGGTGCTCGCGGACGTCGCCCTGGAGGGCGAGGACGCCGATGACTGGAGTGCTCACGGTCTTCAACCTCTATCGATCGTTACTACGGAAGGACGCGGCGCGGCCCGCCGCACACCGAAGCGCTGCGGCGGGCCGGGCGAAGGGCGGAGTGACTACCAGCCGCGGTTGGCGTAGCGCTCGGTCTCCGGCAGGGTGTCGCAGTTGATGCCGACCATGGCCTCGCCCAGGTTGCGGGAGGCGTCCGCGATGATCTTCGGGTCGTCGAAGAAGGTGGTGGCCTTCACGATGGCGGCGGCACGCTTGGCCGGGTCGCCCGACTTGAAGATGCCGGAGCCGACGAAGACGCCCTCGGCGCCCAGCTGGCGCATCAGCGCGGCGTCGGCCGGGGTGGCCACGCCACCGGCGGAGAACAGCACGACCGGCAGCTTGCCGAGCTCGGCGACCTCCTTGACCAGCTCGTACGGGGCGCGCAGCTCCTTGGCGGCGGCGTACAGCTCGTTGTGGTCCAGCGCCCGCAGCTGGCCGATCTCGTTCTTGATCTGGCGCAGGTGGCGGACGGCCTCGACGACGTTGCCGGTGCCGGCCTCGCCCTTCGAGCGGATCATGGCCGCACCCTCGGCGATGCGGCGCAGGGCCTCGCCCAGGTTGGTGGCGCCGCAGACGAAGGGGGTGGTGAAGGCGAACTTGTCGGAGTGGTTGACCTCGTCGGCCGGGGTCAGCACCTCGGACTCGTCGATGTAGTCGACACCCAGCGACTGCAGGACCTGGGCCTCCACGAAGTGCCCGATGCGGGACTTGGCCATCACCGGGATGGAGACCGCCTCGATGATCTCCTCGATCATGTTCGGGTCGGACATGCGGGCCACGCCGCCGTCCTTGCGGATGTCGGCCGGAACCCGCTCCAGCGCCATGACGGCCACCGCGCCGGCGTCCTCGGCGATCTTCGCCTGCTCGGCGTTGACCACATCCATGATCACACCGCCCTTGAGCTGCTCGGCCATGCCGCGCTTGACCCGGGCGGTACCGATCTGCGGCTGGTCTGCGGTGGTGGGGGTGGTGGACACGTGAGACCTCACTCGAAGATTAACCAGTGCTATCGCCCTATGGTAGGCAGATCAGGTGGCCCAACCATGCGCCACCAAGTCCAGCCCGGACGACGGGATGCGACAAACGGGCCGTATCCGAGGACAGCCTAAGCAGGCGCTCCCTCGGGCGTAAGGGCGGGCGGCGGGGCGTCGTCCATCTCGAAGGCCATCGGGAACGGCGCCTTGCCCGCCAACCGGAAGTACCGCACCAGCCGGTGCTCCCGCACCGCCCGCGCCGCCCGCACCGCGTCGTTGTGGAACCGGCGGGCCATCGGCACCCGCCGCACCGCGGCCGTCAGATCACGAACCGCCTCGTCGCCGCCCGGCTCCGCGACCAGCGCCGCCACCTGCTCCGACTCCTCGAACACCGCCCGCAGCGCCAGGCTCAACTGACTCTCCGCCACCTCGCGGTGCTCGTCCTCGGCCTGCCGGGCCGCGTGCGCCGCGTCCAGCAGCAGCAGCGAGGCCGCCGGGTCCAGCAACGAGGACGTCGCCAGCTCCATCGCCACCGAGGCCCGCCGGACCAGCTGCGCGTCCAGCGCCGCCCGCGCGGCGTCGATCCGGGCGTGCAGCCGGTCCAGCCGGCCGGCCGTCCAACTCAGGTACATGCCGAACAGCACCACGGCCACGCCGGCCCAGATCCAGGTAGTCACGGACCGCTACGTTACCGGGTGTCACCGGCCGCCCCGCCCGCCGTCAGCCCTGCACGACGCCGCTGCGGTAGCTCTCCCGGTCGATGTCCTCGACGTTCACCGCGGTGAACAGCCGCGTCCCCGGCGCCGGCCGCACGTGCTGCGCCAGCAGCGCCAGCACGCCCTCGCTCAGCGCCGCCTTCGCCTCCGGCGTACGGCCCGGGAACACCTGGAACTCGACGTACACCTGGGCGTCCACCCCGGCGTCGCCCACCGACCCGTCGGAGCCCACCACCAGGTCCTCGCTCGGCCGGAACACCGTCTTGCAGGACCCCGGCTTGGCGTCGATCGTCTCCTCCGCCAGCCGGTTGATCGCCAGGCCCAGCGCCCGGCGCTCGAAGGCCCCGGCCAGGCTGGACGAGTAGTCGACGGAGATCTGCGGCATCGTTCCCCCAGGGGTCACAGTGGTGCGGTCGGCCCGACCCTAACCCCACCGGCACCGGGCGCCACGCAAGCCCCGGCCGTCGACCCCGGGCCGGACCGAACCGCCCGCGCCCCCGCTCCCGTCACCGGCGCGTCCTTCGGCTCGGGGCGCTGCGCTCGTCCTCCTCGACCACCGCCGCGGCCCCGGCCGTCACCGTCTCGTACACCGCCAGGATGTCCGCGCCGACCGTCGACCAGTCGAACCGCCGCACGTGCCGCGAAGCCGCCTTGCGCAGCTCCTCCAGCCGCCCCGGATCCCCCAGCAGCCGCAGCGCCGTACGGGCCAGCGCGTCCGCGTCCTCCACCGGGAACAGCTCCCCGGCGTCCCCGCCGTCCAGCACCTGCTTGAACGCGTCCAGGTCGCTGGCCAGCACCGGGGCGCCCGCCGACATCGCCTCGACCAGGATGATCCCGAAGCTCTCGCCACCCGTGTTCGGGGCCACGTACAGGTCCACGCTGCGCAGCAGCCGGGCCTTCTCCCGGTCCGAGACCATGCCCAGGAACTCCACCTGCGCGCGCACCTCGGGCGCCAGGCCGGCCACCGCCTCCTCCTCGTCGCCCTTGCCCGCGACCAGCAGCCGCACCCCCGGCCGCTCCGCCAGGATCCGCGGCAGCGCCGCCAGCAGCGTCGGCAGGCCCTTGCGCGGCTCGTTGATCCGGCCGATGAAGCCGATCGTGCCCGGCTCCCCCGCCGCCGCACCGCCCGTCCACCGCTCGTCCGCCTCGGCCCCCGCGAAGAACTCCACGTCCACCCCGTTGGGGATCACCACCGCGTCCCCGCCCAGGTGCTCCACCAGGGTCCGCCGGGCGTACTCCGACACCGCGATCCGGGCCCGCATCTTCTCCAGCCCCGGCTGCAGGATCGGCGAGGCCGCGATCATCGCCCGCGAGCGCGGGTTCGAGGTGTGGAAGGTGCCCACCATCGGCCCGGTCGCCGACCAGGCCGCCAGCATCGACAGGCTCGGCGAGGCCGGCTCGTGCACGTGCAGGATGTCGAAACGCCCCTCGCGCAGCCACCGCCGCACCCGGGCCGCCGACAGGATGCCGAAGCTCAGCCGGGCCACCGACCCGTTGTACGGCACCGCCACCGCCCGCCCCGCCGAGACCACGTACGGCGGCAGCGCCTCGTCGTCCTCGGCCGGCGCCAGCACCGACACCTCGTGCCCCAGACCGATCAGGTGCTCGGCGAGGTCCCGGATGTGGAACTGCACCCCACCGGGGACGTCCCAGTCGTACGGGCAGACGATGCCGATCTTCACGGGTTCCTCAAGCTCCTTCGGGCAGTCGTACGGGCCGGGCCGGGGACAGGCCCTAGGTGCCGGAGGCCCCGGCGGCGGGCTCCTTCGCCGCGTCGGCGCGCCCGGCCGCGGACCCGCCCCCCACCGTCTCACGGGCCGGCAGGTCGGCCGGCCAGAACTTCTGCAGCATGTGCCAGTCCTGCGGGTGCTCGCTGATGCCCTGCTGCCACACGTCCGCGATCGCCTGGGTCATCGCCAGCGTCCGCGCCTTGCGGTCGCCCTCCTCCGGGACCGGCACCTCGGGGTGGATCATCCCCCGCAGCACCGGACCGTCGTACCAGAGCGTCGCCGGCAGCAGCGCCGCGCCGGTGCGCTGGGCCAGCGCCGCCGGCCCGGCCGGCATCCGGGTCACCTCACCGAAGAAGGACACCTCGATACCGGCCTCCGAGAGGTCCCGGTCGCCCACCAGGCACACCAGCTTGCCCGCCCGCAGCCGCCGCGCCAGCGTGCCGATCACGTTCGCTCCGCCACCGGACAGCGCCAGGACCTCCATGCCCTGGCCCTCCCGGAACTCCACGAACCGGTCGAACAGCCGCTCCGGCTTCAACCGCTCCGCGACCGTCGTGAAGGGGTGGCCCAGCTGCGCTATCCAGGTGCCCGCCAAGTCCCAGTTGCCCATGTGCGGCAGCGCCACCACGACACCCCGCCCGGAGTCCAGCGCCTCCCTTATGCGCTCGTAGCCGCCCACCTGGACGTCCCGCAGGACCCGCTCCCGGCTCCACACCGGCAGCCGGAAGGACTCCATCCAGTACCGCAGGTAGGAACGCATCCCGGCCCGCGACAACCGCCGCAGCGCCGCCTCGTGCAGGCCCGGACGCACCCGGCGCAGGTTCGCCTCCAGCTGCCGCACCCGCGGCCCGCGACGACGCCAGGCGTAGTCCGCCAGCCGGTCGAACAGCCACCGCGCCACCGGCTCCGGCAGGTGCTTCAACACCGCCCAGCCCAGCGCGTACGCCCAGTACACCAGTCGGTCCTTCACCGCAGGACGCCCCCCATCAGCTCCCGGCCGCCGCTCGGTCGGCCTCGAACGCCTCACGGCGCACGGTCAGCACCCGCTGGACCACCGTCACCAGACTGCCCGCCGCCACCAGCCACAGCGCCACCGGCAGCAGCCACTCCACGTACGGCACCCCGAACACGTGCAGACCGGCCACCCCGGCCGCCACCAGGCTGATCACCAGCCGCTCGGCCCGCTCCACCAGCCCCGACACGTCGCACGGCAGGCCCTGGCTCTCCGCCCGCGCCTTCGTGTACGACACCACCAGGCCACTGGCCAGGCAGAAGATCGCCACCGCGCAGAGCAGGTTGTCGTCGCCCTTGCCCGCGTACCACATGGCCAGACCGCCGAAGATCGCCGCGTCCGCGACCCGGTCCAGCGTGGAGTCCAGGAAGGCGCCCCACTTGCTGGTCCGGCCCAGCTGGCGGGCCATGTTCCCGTCCACCAGGTCCGAGAAGATGAACAGCGTGATCGTGATGGTGCCCCAGAAGAACTCCCCGCGCGGGAAGAACACCAGCGCACCGGCCACCGAACCGGCCGTCCCGATCAGCGTCACGGCGTCCGGACTCACGCCCAGCCGGATCAGGAACGCGGCGAACGGGGTCAGAACACGTGTGAAGAAGGCACGCGCGTATTTGTTGAGCATGGCCTTCCCAGCCGCTCCGATTCTCCCGGGTACCCGCCTGGCGCAACCCGCGCGGCAGACGGCCGGACGAATGAGCCCGCCCGGCGCACCCATCGTAGCCACGCCCGGGACACGCTCCGACGCACGCACCGCCGGACGGCCCCCGGCCACAGCCCCCGCACGACACGCGCCCGACAGGACCCGACCACAGGCGTGCCGCCCGGATCATCCCGGGGCTACGACGCCGGGGCACGCACCTCGCCGCGTTGTCGTCGGTCGCCGATGCTCCGCATGGACTCCCTCCTCCGCCTTGCGATGCACGCACCCCAACGCCGCAGCCTCATCCGGCCTGATCCGGGCGGCACGCCTAAACTGCCAAGGACAGCTTCGGCGCCACGGGAGGAGACCCCGATGCCCGACCGCAGCACCGCACGAGCCGGCCAGGCACCCGCCGTCACCGGCCCCACGGACCTGCGCAACGTCGTCCTCGTCGGCTCCAGCGGTGTGGGCAAGACCACCCTCGCCGAATCCCTCGCCCTCGCCGCCGGCGCCACCGCCCGGCCCGGCCGCGTCGCCGACGGCACCACCGTCTCCGACCACGAGGACATCGAGCACCAGCAGCAGCGCTCCGTCCAGCTCTCGCTGCTCCCCCTCGAATGGAAGGGCGTCAAGATCAACCTGATCGACCCGCCCGGCCACCCCGACTTCGCCGCCGACCTGCGCGCCGCCCTGCACGCCGCCGACGCCGCCGTCTTCGTCGTCTCCGCCACCGACCCGGTCACCGCCCCCACCCGCGCCCTCTGGCGCGAGTGCGCCGCCGAGGGCATCCCGCGCGCCATCGCCGTCGCCAAACTCGACCTCGCCCGCACCGGCTTCGACGACATCCTCACCAGCTGCCACGACGCCTTCGAGCTCGGCCCGGACACCCTGCGCCCGCTCTTCCTGCCCGTCCTCCACGACGGACACCCCGACGGCAGCGTCGACCTCCTCACCGGCGACACCTACGGCGACGCCGACCCCCTCCCCGACACCGGCCCCGCCCACGACAGCCTCGTCGAAGCCATCTCCGGCCAGGACGACACCCTCATGGAGCGCTACCTCTCCGGCGACCCCCTCGACGCCGACTCCCTCGAAGCCGGGCTGCGCCGCGAAGTCCTCGACTGCACGCTCCACCCCGCCGTCCCCACCAGCGACAACGGCCTCGGCGCCGCCGAACTCCTCGACCTGATCACCCACGCCTTCCCGAACCCCACCGAACGCACCCGCCCCGCCCCCGCCTGCGACCCCGACGCCCCGCTCGCCGCCCAGGTCGTCCGCGTCACCGGCGACGCCTACGTCGGCCGGATCAGCCTGCTGCGCGTCTACGCCGGCACCCTGCGCCCCGACAGCCGGATCCACCTCGTCGGCCCCGCCCACACCGCCGACCAGAACGGCGACGAACGCGTCACCGGCCTCACCAGCCCCTTCGGCAAACTCCAGCGCCCCGTCCCGCACGCCGTCGCCGGAGACCTCGTCTGCGCCGCCAAACTCACCACCGCCCGGGCCGGCGACACCGTCCACGACCCCGGCCACCCCGTCGAACTCGACGGCTGGACCCTCCCCGAACCCCTGCTCCCGATCGCCGTCGAAGCCCACAGCAAGGCCGACGACGACAAGCTCTCCCAGGCCCTCACCCGGCTCACCGCCGAGGACCCGGCCCTACGGCTCGAACAGAACCCCGACACCCACCAGCTCGTCCTCTGGTGCACCGGCGAAGCCCACGCCGAGGTCGTCCTCGACCGGCTGCGCACCCGCCACGGCGTCCACGTCGACACCGTCGAACCCAAGGTCGCCCTGCGCGAGACCTTCGGCACCGCCGCCGCCGGCCACGGACGCCTCGTCAAACAGTCCGGCGGCCACGGCCAGTACGCCATCTGCGACCTGGAGGTCGAACCCCTCCCGGCCGGCTCCGGCTTCGAGTTCCAGGAACACGTCGTCGGCGGCGCCGTCCCCAAGCACTTCATCCCCTCCGTCGAGAAGGGCGTCCGCGCCCAGCTCGCCAAGGGCGTCGCCACCGGCTTCCCGCTCGTCGACGTCCGGGTCACCCTCACCGACGGCAAGGCGCACTCCGTCGACTCCTCCGACGCCTCCTTCCAGAACGCCGCCGCCCTCGCCCTGCGCGACGCCGCCGAACACGCCGTCATCCGGCTGCTCGAACCCGTCGCCGCCGTCAGCGTCCTGCTGCCCGACGAGTACCTCGGCGCCGTCCTCGGCGACCTCTCCGCACGCCGCGGCCGCGTCCTCGGCACCGAAACCGGCGGCCAGGGGCTGACCCTGCTGCGCGCGGAGGTCCCCGAACTCGAACTCGTCCGCTACCCGGTCGACCTGCGCTCCCTCACCCACGGCACCGCCGAGTTCTCCCGCGCCTACCTGCGCCACGAACCCATGCCCGCCGCCCTGGCCGGGCGCTACACCGACTGAGCGGGCTTCCGGTTCGGCAGCGCGCACGCCGCCGTACCCCCCGGCATCCGGTGCCGGTTCCGCGACACCCAGCGGTACACCGCACCCGCCACCGGCCGCACCGGCGCCAAGGTCAACAGCGCGCCCAGGTACGCCCACGCGCCCCCGGTGCGCAGCAGCAGCCGCGCCACCGCCTGCGCGCCCCCGTACACCCGGCCGGCCGGCGTCACCCACAGCACCTCGCGCTCGGCCCGCTCGGCCGACACCTCACCGCGGCCGCCCGCCACCGCGTCCAGCTCCGCCAGGTCCGCGAACTGGAACGGCACCGGCTCCCAGCCACCCGAGGCCAGCGTCTGCCGCAGGTACCGCTCCCCCCAGCGCACGCAGGACGAACAGAACGCGCAGTCCCCGTCGAAGACCAGCACCGGATCCTTCACCACGACAACCCCCTTCATCGCCTTCACCTCCATCCTCCTCCACCCTCACGCCGTCGGCCCGGGCGGGTATCGACCTGGCCGAAGCTGGGCATCATGCCCCTCAGGCCCCGGTGCGGCCGGAACGCACCGCTTCGTGACGGTAGTTCAGACGATCATCCGCGCAGGGGTGCCACGGCACGGTAACCTGCCGCTGACAAGGGGAGGAGCAGACGCCACCGTGGCCACACTCGACATGACCCCGGGTGCGCAGATACCCCGGACCGACACCGGCCCGCAGACGGCCGTCACCCAGGCGCTCTCCTCCGCCGCCTACCGCGACGGCGAGATCGGCAAGTTCGTCACCGACGTCACCGACGCCAAGGAGAAGAAGGGCCGCTTCGCGCTCTTCCGCCCCAACCTCGGCGAGGCCTTCAGCAAGGCCCTGGTCTCGCGCGCCCTCGGCGGCGACCGCAAGCCCCTCGTCCCCTCCTTCGGCGTCGACACCCGCCAGGTCGTCGAGCACTGCCTGGCCGCCGAGGAACTCCGGCACGCCCGCGACCGGCAGCTCAGCACCGTCACCGTCGTCACCGGCCTGCTCTTCCTCCCCGGCACCCTGATCTGGCTCGGCGCCTTCCAACTGCGCGCCTGGCTCAAGCGGGACAGCGCCCGGGGGGCCGACACCTACGGCGCCCTCGCCCTGATCGCGGTCGCCGTCCTGGCCGGCTACCTGGCGCTGTTCCCGCCGGCGGCGGGCATCCTCGGCATCTACCTGCGGATCACCATGCTCGCGCCGGTGCTCGGCTGGTACCTCGCCCGCCGGATCGTCGAACGCTCCGCCACCGACCTCCGCGCCCGCTGGCAGGCCCTGGTCGAGGGCAGCGCCGTCGCCGCCACCGTCGCCAAGGCCGTCCCCCGCGACGACCTGGACAAGAAGGCCAACGACCTGCGCGACAAGCTCGGCCGGCTGGACGCCGAGCAGGAGACCAACGTCCACCACTACGCCGGCCCCAAGGGCATCCTCGGCGCCGGCCGCCGCTGGGGCGAGTGGCGCCTGGCCGACACCCTGCACCCCGCCGAGGGCCACGCCGACTTCCGGGCCTTCCACCCCTGGGACCTGGTCCGCCGGATCTCCGCCCACCTCAAGGGCCTCGGGGTCAGCCACGTCGCCAACAGCGGCATCCCCAACGTGGCCATCAAGCAGTGGGCGGTCTTCGACATCGGCGAGGGCGCGGACGAGATCAGCCGCCCCGGCGGCGCCGACATGGACGGCGAGCGGATGCGCGACTTCGCCGTACAGAGCCTCGCCGACAAGCAGACCTTCTCCGGCGGCCCCCGGCACTACCTGGCCACCCAGTTCATCACCCACGACGGCAAGTTGATCATCACCTTCACCGTCACGGTGACCCTGCTCGCCAACGTGCTGAACATCTCGGTGGCCGGCTACGCGCTCGGCCCGGTCAAGGGCGTCTTCTTCGACAAGCCCAAGGACAAGGAGAAGTCGGTCGCCAAGACCGTGCGGTTCTGGGAGGAGCGCACCGTCAAGCTCCCCTTGATCGACAACGACGAGGTGGTCCGCCAGGCCGTCCGCGCACCGTTCCACAAGATGCCCGGCCTGCTCGGCTGGCTCGGCGGCGGCCTCGGCCTGCCCGAGCCGTTCGGACTCCGGCACTCCTGGGTCGGCACCGCCTGGAACAACCGCTCCATGGTCGACAACGCCATGAACGCCTCCGTGCCGGTGCTCAGCGCGGTGCACACCGCCACTCTGGAGTTCCTCCAGGAGCACGACCTCGACGCGGACCGCTTCTTCAAGACCCGCACCTCGATCATCAAGTCCGAGGCGCAGAGCCCCCGCCCGTACAAGGTCGACGAGTTCAGCGCCGACTGACCGGGACCGACGCGTGAAGAGGGGCCCGCCACCGAGGAGTTCGGTGGCAGGCCCCTCTTCGCGCGTCCGGCCGGCTCAGCCCTGCGGCCAGGCCTCGGCCAGCATCTTGCGGGTGTCCGCCAGCAGCTGCGGCAGCACCTTGGTGTGGCCGACCACCGGCATGAAGTTGGTGTCCCCGCCCCAGCGCGGCACCACGTGCTGGTGCAGGTGCGCCGCGATCCCGGCCCCGGCCGCCGCGCCCTGGTTCATCCCGATGTTGAACCCGTGCGCCCCCGAGGCGGCGCGCAGCGCGGTCATCGCCTTCTTGGTGAAGTCCGCCAGCTCGGCCGTCTCCGCCCCGTCCAGGTCGGTGTAGTCGGCCACGTGCCGGTACGGGACCACCATCAGGTGCCCGCCGTTGTACGGGTACAGGTTCAGCACCGCGAACACGGCACTCCCCCGGGCGATGACCAGCCCCTCCTCGTCGCTCAGCGACGGGATCGAGCAGAACGGACAACCGTCGTCCGGAGCCGGGCCGGTGGGCTTGTTCTCACCCTGGATGTACGCCATCCGATGGGGGGTCCACAGGCGGCGGAAGCCGTCCGGCTCACCGACACCCCGCTGCAGTTCCGGCTCAGTCGTCATGCTGATCAGCATATTCGCCCGGGGGTGCTTGCAAAGCCGCGCGGGGCAGACTCTTGAAGAGCCTGCCCCGCGCATCCCCGCCAGGGCGGGGCCGACGTCCACATCTGCCACGTCCGACCGATCGCGTCCGGGCCACCCCCGCTCGTGCGGGGACTACGTCACACCTGGATGCGGCGCTCCACGGCGTCCACGATCTCGGCAATCGCCTCGTCGAGCGGCACACCGTTCTTCTGCTCGCCGTTGCGGTAGCGGAAGGACACCGCGCCCGCCTCGACGTCGTCGTTGCCCGCGATCAGCATGAACGGGGTCTTGGCCCGCTGTGCGTTGCGGATCTTCTTCTGCATGCGGTCGTCCGAGGTGTCCACCTCGACACGGATCCCGCGCTTCTTCAGCTTCGCCGCGACCTCCAGCAGGTACGGCACGTGCTCGTCGGTGATCGGGATGCCGGTCACGGTGACCGGGGCCAGCCACGGCGGCATGGCGCCGGCGTAGTGCTCCAGCAGCACCGCGAAGAACCGCTCGATCGAACCGAACAGCGCACGGTGGATCATGACCGGCCGCTGACGCGAACCGTCCGCAGCGGTGTACTCCAGGTCGAAGCGCTCCGGCAGGTTGAAGTCCAGCTGGATGGTCGACATCTGCCAGGTACGGCCGATGGCGTCCCGCGCCTGCACCGAGATCTTCGGGCCGTAGAAGGCCGCGCCGCCCGGGTCCGGGACCAGCGGCAGGCCCTGCTTCTCGGCCACGCTCGCCAGGACGCGGGTGGCCTCCTCCCAGGTCTCGTCCGAACCGACGTACTTGACCGGGTCCTTGGTCGACAGCTCCAGGTAGAAGTCGGTCAGACCGTAGTCACGGAGGAGGTTGAGCACGAAGGTCAGCGTGGAGTCGAGCTCCTCCGCCATCTGCTCGCGGGTGCAGTAGATGTGGGCGTCGTCCTGCGTGAAGCCGCGGGCCCGGGTCAGGCCGTGCACCACACCCGACTTCTCGTAGCGGTACACCGTCCCGAACTCGAAGAGGCGCAGCGGCAGTTCACGGTACGAGCGGCCGCGCGCGTCGAAGATCAGGTTGTGCATCGGGCAGTTCATCGGCTTGAGGTAGTAGTCCACGCCCTCGTCGAGCTGCATGGGCGGGTACATACCGTCCGCGTACCAGTCGAGGTGGCCGCTCTTCTCGAAGAGCTTCCCCTTGGTGGCGTGCGGGGTGTAGACGAACTCGTAGCCCTCTTCCTCGTGCCGCTTGCGCGAGTAGTCCTCCATCGCGCGGCGGATGATGCCGCCCTTGGGGTGGAAGACGGCGAGGCCGGAGCCGATCTCCTCGGGGATGGAGAAGAGGTCGAGCTCGTTGCCGAGCTTGCGGTGGTCGCGCTTCTCGGCCTCGACGAGGAAGTCGAGGTGGGCCTTGAGCTCGTCCTTGGTCGGCCAGGCGGTCCCGTAGATGCGCTGCAGCATGGGGTTGCGCTCGCTGCCGCGCCAGTACGCGGCGGCGTTGCGCATCAGCTTGAACGCCGGGATGTGCCGGGTGCTGGGCAGGTGCGGGCCGCGGCAGAGGTCGCCCCAGCACTGCTCGCCGCTCTTGGCGTCCAGGTTGTCGTAGATGGTGAGCTCGCCGGCGCCGACCTCGACGTCGGCGCCCTCGCCGGCGGTGGCGGCGGAGCCCTTGAGGCCGATCAGCTCCAGCTTGTACGGCTCGGCGGCCAGCTCCTCGGCGGCGGCCTCGTCGGTGACCACGCGGCGGGAGAACCTCTGCCCGCGCTTGATGATCTCCTGCATCCGCTTCTCGATGGCCTTGAGGTCATCGGGGTGGAAGGGCTTCTCGACGTCGAAGTCGTAGTAGAAGCCGTCCTTGACCGGCGGGCCGATGCCGAGCTTGGCCTCGGGGTAGAGCTGCTGCACGGCCTGGGCCATGACGTGGGCGGTGGAGTGGCGCAGGATGTCCAGGCCGTCCTTGCTGCCGATCGCGACCGGCTCGACCTCGTCGCCGTCCTGGACGGCGTACGCGAGGTCCTTGAGCTGGCCGCCGACGCGGGCGGCGATGATCGAGCGGTCGTCGGCGAAGAGCTCGGCGGCCGTAGTGCCCGTGGTCACCACGCGCTCTTCCCGATCGGGTTCGCGGTTGATGATTACCCGGACGTCCGTCACCGGTCTCTCCTGACGTGCTGGATTCAGAGGACGCAACACTGCGCTGCGCGTGACGATGGTACCGAGAGCACCAGCCGCACCGCGCACTCAGGACCTCTCCCCTCTCTCCTGGAGCCCCTTGAGCAGCCGCTCGCGGTCGTCGTCCGCCCAACCGCACAGCTCCAGGCCGTGCGGGCGGGTCAGCCGGCGGAAGCCGTCGCGGCGTTCCAGGCGGCCGGAGACCCGGACCGGGACGCCGGTGAGGTGGGCCTCGGCGGCGAGCCGGTAGTCGGGGTCGGGCAGTCCGACCTTGAGTTCGCGGACCTCGGCGCCGCCGAGCACCCGGAGCCGTATCGAGCCCGGTCCGGCGGGGTCGGCGCGCTTGAGGCGGACGACCACGCCGACGACGGTGACGTCGACGGCGGGTTCGATCCGCTCCAGCAGTTCGGCGGCCTCGGCGAGGGCGGGCAGGTCCCCGGGGGAGAAGTCGAGCTCGATCCGGCGGTCGCCGAATCCGCCCGGGGTGCCGGCGGCGGGCGACCAGGCGACGGTGAGCCGGGCGGCGGTCGCGCCGCGGACGAGGTCCTCGACGGACCGGACGAGTTCCCGGCTGACCCCGGAGCGGACGGCGTTCTCGAAGGCCTCGGGCCCGCCGCTGACCCGGCGGTAGTCGACCGCGTCGCGCAGCGCCTCCAGCGCGCGGACCAGGGTGGTGACGGCGGTGCGGCCCTCGGGGGCGGGGGTGTAGGCGGTGAGGGCGGCGCCCTGGTCGACGGCGCCCTGTTCGACCAGGAGGACGCGGTCCAGGAACTCCCCGGCGAGGCCGTCCAACCGGGCACCGAAGTAGCCGGCGGTGGTCCGGCCGGCCTTGGCCCCGGCGGCGAGCATCGAGCGCGCGGCCCGCTGGAGCCGTTCGGCGTCGTCCCAGGGGGTGGCGTCGGCGGGGCCGGGCAGTTCGCGGCGCCAGTTGAGTTCGTCGCCGGGGACGACGAGGGCGAGGAGGATCGAGCGGGCGGAGGGGGTGCGGGAGCGGGAGAGCGCGGTGACGGCGTCGGTGAGGAGGTCGACGGCGTCGTCGAAGCCGTCGGCGGTGGGGAGGAGGAGGCTGGTGCCGGGTTCGCCGTCCGGCGGGGTCCAGCGGCCGTACCGGGCGGCGGGGCCGCCGCGCCGGACCCAGCCGTGCCGGGCGAGCAGGGTGGCGAGCACCGCGGGGTCGACCGTGGCCGGGTCGGGCAGGGCCCGGCCCTCCGGTCCGTTCGGCAGGGTCATGGGCGTGCTTCCTCGCTGCCGGGGCCGGGCGGTCACGGGCTGCCGCCCGCGCCGACCCGGGCCATGATGTCGCAGAGCGCGCGGTCGTCGAAGACCTTGTCGGTGGGCACCCGGACGTTGGTGCGCCGCTTCCCGGTGACGGGGTGGCCGGCCAGGTTGACCCAGTAGCAGCAGTGCCGCAGTTCGAGGGCGTCCGGGCGGGCCCGGAGCCAGTGGTCGACCCGGCGCGGCAGCAGCATCACGACCAGGATCCGCGGGACGGCGACCCGGGCGCGGGCGAGCTTGCGCAGGTGGTCGTTGTCCAGGGTGAAGCTGAAGAACGGCCCGGCCGGACCGGGCGCGATCTGCTGGGTCGCCTTGAGCTGGATCTTGATGGTGACCTCGTCGTCCACGTCGTGCTCCCGGGAGCCGTGGCTGACCTGCCAGTCGATGCCGTTGTCCGGGAACGGCTGGGAGAGCGAGCAGCCGGCCGCCGCGGCGACCGCGTGCAGGTAGCCGACCTGCAGCGTCTCCATGCAGGCGGTGACCGCGAGGTTCCCCCTGAGTGTGGTCGCCGCGCCGTCGGGCTGCGGCTGTGTCAGTGCCATCGCCCCGTGGCCTCCCCCGGCTCCGGGCCCGTCCGGGCCGAGCGGCCCAGTGGCAGGATCCCCGGTCGGAGCTGGGCCAAACGGGTTGAGCGACCGTCAGAACCGGGTATCACCAGGGCGCGGAACGCACGCCTGAGGGGCAGTCATGCAGCAGCACTGGTACACCGGCCCGCTCGCTTCCTTCGACACCGAGACGACCGGCGTGGACGTGGAGTCCGACCGCATCGTCTCCGCCGCCCTGGTCGTCCAACTCACCCCGGGCGCACCGGCGCAGACCACCACCTGGCTCGCCGATCCGGGTGTCCCGATCCCGGACGGGGCGCGGGCGGTGCACGGCATCACCGACGATCAGGTCCGCACGTACGGGCGCCCGGCCCGCACGGTGGTGGCCGAGGTCACCCGCGCGCTGGCGGCCCAGGCGCGGGCCGGCCGCCCGGTGGTGGTGATGAACGCCCCCTACGACCTGACCCTGCTGGACCGGGAGTTGCGGCGCCACCACGGCCTGCCGTTGAGCACCGGGCTGGACGGGGCGGGGCTGGTGGTGCTGGATCCGCGGGTGCTGGACAAGCACGTGGACCGCTACCGCAAGGGCCGGCGGACGCTGACCGACCTGTGCGCCCACTACGGGGTGGACCTCGCCGGGGCGCACGACGCGGCGGCGGACGCGACGGCGGCCCTGTCGTTGATCCGGCGAATAGGCGCCCGCTATCCGGCGGCGCTCGGCGGGCTGACGGCGGCGGAGCTGCACCTGCGGCAGGCGGTCTGGCACGCGGCGCAGGCCCGGGGGCTGCAGGCCTGGTTCGACCGCTCGGGAACGCCGGAGCGGGTGGACCTGTCGTGGCCGCTGCGGCCGGCCCGGTGCGTCTGCGGTCGTCGGCTGGAGCCGGAGCACGGGTGCCGGGCGGCGGCATAGCCCTTCACCGGCACGACGGCCCGGAACGCGCCGCAGGCCCCGACCGGTTTCCTGGTCAGGGCCTGCGTGCTGTCCGGGTGGGCGATACTGGGATCGAACCAGTGACCCCTTCGGTGTGAACGAAGTGCTCTCCCGCTGAGCTAATCGCCCGGGCAACGAGAAGAACTCTAGCACCATTCGGGGGCGGTCGTACAACTCGCTCTTCCGGGGTACGGCCGACGCATCCACAGAACTCGCGCCCCGCACGGAAGATGACTGGCCCTCAGCCGGATTCGATACCGGCTCTTCGGATGGATTTCCGGAAATACATGTGAGGCCCAGCCGATAATCGACTGGGCCTCACATATCACAATGCATTCCGGTGGGCGATACTGGGATCGAACCAGTGACCCCTTCGGTGTGAACGAAGTGCTCTCCCGCTGAGCTAATCGCCCGGGTGCAGGGAAAACATTACCGCATCCAGGAGGGTGCTCCGAACACCCCGCCCGCCGGCGACCCCGCCCCGGCGCCCGGGGCCGGGGCCTCCCCGCCGCCCGTCCCGTCCCTCCCGCCCGCGCGCACGACTCGTCGGGCCCGGTCGCACCACCCGCTCCCCTGTTCCCGGCCCGCCCGGCACTCCGACGGACCGCCCGCACGCCGATCCGGAATCCGACCGAGAAGAACCGCCGGTAATGCCCCGGGCGGGTACTCCGGGGCGATTCCGCAATGCGCCGTAAGGGGTACGACTCGCGCCCGAATCGGGACAGAGGGGTTTACATCGGTCTTGGGGGTGGGATGGTCCGTTCGCCGACGTGCGATTCCCCGAGCGCACACTGAGCGAAAGGCCATGGCGCTTATGAACACCACGGTCAGCTGCGAGCTGCACCTGCGCCTCATCGTGTCCAGCGAGTCATCACTGCCCGTCCCCGCGGGCCTGCGCTACGACACCGCCGACCCCTACGCCGTGCACGCCACGTTCCACACGGGCGCCGACGAGACCGTGGAGTGGGTGTTCGCCCGAGATCTCCTCGCGGAGGGGCTGCACCGACCCACCGGTACCGGCGACGTCCGGGTGTGGCCGTCGCGCAGCCACGGGCAAGGGGTGGTCTGCATCGCCCTGAGCTCTCCGGAAGGAGAAGCCCTGCTGGAAGCCCCGGCCCGCGCGCTTGAGTCGTTCCTCAAGCGGACGGACGCCGCGGTGCCCCCCGGCACCGAACACCGTCACTTCGACCTCGACCGGGAGCTGTCCCACATCCTCGCCGAAAGCTGACCCCGACCGGAGGCGGTCCAGCCCCGCTGTCGGCGGGGCCGTACTTCCTGCCGTCATCGCTGCCGTCCTACTCGGGGGCACGGCAGCGGACTCAGCCGCGCACCACGCGGTCTCGGGGCCGGTGAAACGGCCCGCTCCCACCGGAGCGGGGCCACAGCACCGCAGGCGCCCGGCATCGGAGCCGGCCATCCGTCACGGGTGGCCGGCCTCGCTGCCGGGCGCCACCGTCGTTTCCGGGGGCCGCGGCGGCTCCTCCCGGGCCACGGGGCGAGGGGCTCGGCAGGGCCGCCGACACCCGGGCCGCGCCCAGACCGGGACACTCCGCCGGAATCCGTACAGGCCTTCGAACGAAGGCGCCGCCCTTATGCCGCAAGGGCCGGTATGGTCTGGGGTAACCGTGGACGCGGGGTACCGGAGTCCCCCTGCGCGAGGAGTCCCAACGTGCTGATCACCCATGACACCGAGTGCGCGCTGAGCATCCTCGTGGATCTGCTCAACACCGCGCCCGAGGTGTGCGGCGACGAGCGACTGCCGGACGTCGCCGCGCTGGACGCCTTCGTGGGCCGCCAGGAGATCAGCGAGATCGACTCGCTGACCGAGGATGACCTGCGCCAGGTGCAGGAGCTGCGCACCCGGCTGCGCGAGGTGTTCTGGACGGAGTCCACCGAAGCGGCCGCCGAGCTGGTCAACGCGATCGTCGCGGCCGCCGGGACGACGCCCCGGCTGGTCAACCACGACCACCACGACTGGCACATCCACTACTTCGCCCCGCACGCCGCGCTCGGGCCCCACCTCGCGGCGGAACTCGGCATGGCGCTGGCCTTCATCCTCATGGCGGGCGAGCGGGAGCGGCTGCGCCGCTGCGAGGCGCCGGACTGCGCGCGGGTCTTCGTGGACCTCTCCCGAAACCGCTCCCGGCGCTACTGCGACAGCCGCACCTGCGGGAACCGGCTGCACGTCGCCGCCTACCGGGCGCGCCAGCGGTCGGCGGAGGCCGTCGCCCCCGCCTGACCGGCGCCGCACCTCCCGCCCGGCTCAGATGCCGCGCTTGCGGAGGATCTCCTCGATGTCGGCGAAGTCGCCGAGGCCGTCGTCCCGCTTACCCGCCTGCGGCTTGCCGGACGCCTTGGGGTCCTTCGACGTCTTGGGCGCCTGGGGCGCCCGGGCCACCGCCGGGCGCTCCGGAGCCGCTCCGGCCGCGGCCGGACGCTCCGCGGAGGACTCCACCTCACCGCGGCGGCCCGGCCGGCGGCTGGCGAACAGCAACGCGGCGGAGACCCCGAGCAGCACCAGGCCCGTCCACACCCGGGGGTCGAAGACCAGCCTGGTTGCCCAGTCGGCGAACTCCCGGCCGATCGTGCTCGCCAGCGGGAACAGTCCGGTCAGGTAGAGCCCGGCGGGCAGCAGGGCGACCGCGAACCAGCGGGTCGCCGAGCGGAAGCGCCGCCGCCGGGCCCGCAGGCCCGCGACGGCCACGCCGCCGGCCGTGAGGAGGAAACTGATCGCCGCGGTCAGCACGGGTGCGCCCCTTCGCTTCCGGTGGTCCTGGACATCGGTGCCTCCCTCTCGGTCCGCCCTCGGGCGCACCGCCGGGCGGGGGCGGGCACCCACTAGTGGAACACTGGGGGAATGATCGATGGTTCCCTCCCCCGCCTCGAGTTCTGGTGCGACCTCCAGTGCCCGGACTGCCGCACCGCCCTGGACGACGTACGGGCGCTGCGCGCGCAGTACGGCGACGCGCTCTCCGTCGAGCTGCGGCACTTCCCGCTGGAGAAGCACAAGCACGCCTACGCCGCGGCGGAGGCGGCCGAGGAGGCGTTCGCCCAGGGGCTGGGGTGGCCGTTCGTGGAGGCGCTGCTGGCCCGGGTCGAGGAGTTGGACGCCCGGGGGCAGAAGCTGCTGCTGGAGGTGGCCCGGGAGGTCGGGGTGGACGCCGAGGAGGTCGACACCGCGCTGGTCGACGGCCGACACATGCTGATCGTGGACTCCGACCAGGCCGAGGGCAAGGCGATCGGGGTCACCGGGACGCCGACGTACGTGATCGGCCGCGAGCGGTTGGACGGCGGGAAGAGCCAGGACGGGCTGCGCGAGCGGATCGTCGCGGCCATCGAAGCGGCGAAGGCCTCCTGACGCACCTGACGCCCCGTCGGGCTGACGTTGCGTCAACCGCTCACAGCGGCTTGCCGTAACAGCGGTTGACGACCCGGTAGCCGAGCGAGGCGTAGAGCCGGAGGGCGGCCCGGTTGCCGGAGAAGACGTTCAGGCCGAGTTCGCGCACTCCGGCGGCCAGGCACTCCCGCTCGGCGAGCAGCATCAGGGTGCGGCCGTGGCCCCGGCCGCGGTGGGCCCGGTCCACCTCGACCACCATGACCCAGGCGAGCGGGGTGCCGTCCGGCAGGTCGCGCAGGTGGAGGTTCACCCAGAGCGAGCCGAGCGGCTCGGGGGCGCCGCCCGGGCCGTGGAGGCGGCGCAAGGCGACGCCGGGGGTCTCGACCCCCTGCTGGAGGACGTTGCGGTGGTCCAGGCGCGACTTGGCGCGGGCCTGCGCCTCGGTGAGGCCGGAGTCCCGCAGGGACTGGACGTACTCCCGCGCGGCCCGGTCGATCCAGGCGGGGAACTCGGCGGCGTCGATCGGGCGGGCGGTGACACCGGCGGGCAGCGGCGGGGCGGTGGCCAGGCTCTTGCCCAGGTTCCGCATCCGCTCGGTGTAGCCGAGGGCGGCGACGAGCCCCCGGGCGATCGGGGCGGACTCGGGGACGACGACGTCGACCCGGGTGCAGCCCCAGGCGCGCAGCACCTCCTCCGCGGCCAGGGCGCCGAAGGTGCCGCGGCCCCGACCGCGGCCCTCCGTGATCTCCAACTCCGCTATCTCACCCCAGAGTTCACTGTCGTGACGGGCTGAGCTGGTGCGCAGGGCGCCGACCTGGTGGCCGTTCGCGAGGATCCGCCAGCGTCTGGTGCGGCCGCCGGCCGTGGTGGGTGTCTCCGGGCCCTCGGGGCGCAGCGTGGTGGTCATGTGGTGGTCCCTTCCCCTCGCCGGGAAGGTTATCCGCGCTGCCCGGGGCGTCTGCCCGGCCGTTTCCCCGGGGTCAGGGGTCGAGGTCGTCGCCGCTGCGCTCGGCGAAGACGGCCATGGCCTTGGCGGTGACCGGGCCGGTGCCGGGCAGTCGGCGGTCGTCGACGCGGGTGACGGCCTGGACGTCGCGGGTGGTGGAGGTCAGGAAGATCTCCTCGGCCTCCTCGAGGGCGCCGAGCGGGAGGTCGGCCTCCTCGGCGCCGCACCAGTCGATGACCAGCTGCCGGGTGATCCCGGCCAGGCAGCCGGAGGCGAGGGGCGGGGTGAGCAGGCGGCCGCCGAGGACCACGAAGACGTTGGAGCCGGTGCCCTCGCAGAGTCGGCCCGCGGTGTTGGCGAGCAGGGCCTCGGAGGCGCCGGTGCGGTGGGCGGCCGCGAGGGCGACCACGTTCTCGGCGTACGAGGTGGTCTTGAGGCCGGCGACGGCGCTGTGCTCGTTTCGGCGCCAGGGGACGACGGCGACGGCGGTCTCGTCGGGGCGGGGGCCGATGGCGTTGAAGCCGACCACCAGGGTGGGGCCGGTGGTGCCGCGCTCCGAGCTGAGGGGGGCGTCGCCGCCGGTGTAGGTGACGCGCAGGCGGCCGAGCGGGGCCGGGTTGGCGGCGAGGACCTGGGCGCAGGCCTCGCGGACCACGGCGTGGTCCGGGTCGGGCAGGCCGAGGCCGCGGGCGGAGCGGGTGAGCCGGTCGAGGTGGCGGGTGACCGCGAAGGCCCGGCCGTCGACGGACTTCATGGTCTCGAAGACGCCGTCGCCGGTGGTGAGGCCGTGGTCGAGCACCGAGACGGCGGCGTGGGCGGAGTCGACCAGGGTTCCGTTGACCCAGCTCGTGGTGCGGGTGTTCATCGAGGGCTGCTCCTAGACACGGTTCCTAGACACGGTGCGGCTCGGGGGCGGTGTCGATGCCGGGCTCGCTGCCCGACGCTATCGCGACGAGTCGGGCGGCCTTGAGCTCGGTTTCCGCCCACTCGCGTTCGGGGTCGGAGCCCCAGGTGATGCCGGCGCCGGTGCCGAAGCGCAGGACCGGTACCCGCGGGTCCTGCCGGTCGAGCCAGAAGGTGCGGATGCCGACGGCGAGTTCGCCCTCGCCGCGGTCGGCGTCGACCCAGCCGACCGCGCCGCAGTAGGGGCCGCGGGGGGCGGTCTCCAGGGCGTCGATGATCCGCAGGGCACTGGACTTGGGGGCGCCGGTGACCGAGCCGGGCGGGAAGGTCGCGTCGAGCAGTTCGGGCCAGCCGGCGCCGTCGCGCAGGGTGCCCTCGACGGTGGAGACCAGGTGGACCAGGCCGGGGTGCTTCTCGACGACGCAGAGGTCGGGCACGGTGACGGTACCGGTCCCGCAGACCCGGCCGAGGTCGTTGCGGACCAGGTCGACGATCATCACGTTCTCGGCGTGGTCCTTGTCGAGGAGGTCGCCCTCGGTGCGGCCGGTGCCCTTGATCGGGCCGGACGAGACGGTGCGCCCGGTGCGGTGCAGGTAGAGCTCCGGGGAGGCGGTGGCGATCTCGACGCCGTGGTCGGGCAGTAGGACGGTCCCGGCGTAGGGGGCGGGGTTGCCGCGGGCGAGGAGGCCGGTGAGGGCGTCGATGTCGCTGCGGTCGGGGTCGGGCAGCGGCGCGGAGAGCACCCGGCAGAGGTTGGCCTGGTAGACCTCGCCGGCGGCTATGTGCGCGCGGATGCGGCGTACGCCCGCGGTGTAGGCGGCGCGGTCCAGGGAGCTGCGCCAGCTGCCGGCGTCCGGGCCGTGCCAGCCCGCGCCGGAGGGCGGGGCGGGCGCAGGGCGGACCTCGTCGAAGCGGGCGCAGGTCAGCCGGCCCTCGAAGTCGTAGGCGACGGCCCAGTAGCCGGAGGAGTCGAGCGCGGCCGGGTCCGAGGTGACGTCGCGCAGTCCGGTGGCCAGGCGGCCGCCGAAGCGGGCGAGCGGGGTGCGGGGGTCGGGATGGCCGGACACGGTTCTCCTGCGCGGTGGTGCTGGGGGTGGCGGTGCTTGAAGTGTAGGTCGGGGGCGTGCCCCGGGTCTGGCCCGAGCCCTCCGCGCCCCCCGCGTACGAGCAGCTGAGTGCGTAGCGCCGGTGTGCGCCGGGTGGCCTGCGGATGATCGTCCGGGAGCGCCGCAGGTGGTGGCCGGTGACCGGCCGGAGGGGCTGACGGAACGGCACTCCGTCGGCATCCCCTCGGCACGCTGCGGGAACGGATTTTTAGCTGGCCCGGGAATCCGCTAGAGTTCAACACGTCGCCAGGGAGCGCAGCCGAGGAAAAGCGGTGAAGGTCCCGGGGAGACAGGCGGACGTAGCTCAGTTGGTAGAGCATCACCTTGCCAAGGTGAGGGTCGCGAGTTCGAATCTCGTCGTCCGCTCGATGGAGAACAGTGTAAGGTCGTTCTTCATGTGTTGCCTGGTGGAGTGGCCGAGAGGCGAGGCAACGGCCTGCAAAGCCGTGTACACGGGTTCAAATCCCGTCTCCACCTCCAAGGGGTTCTCCCGGTTCGACCGGGAGACCTCCCCGCGCGATTAGCTCAGCGGGAGAGCACTACCTTGACACGGTAGGGGTCACTGGTTCAATCCCAGTATCGCGCACGTCGGACCTCACGAGGTCCGCTGCACAACCGCCTCACCAGGCGCGATTAGCTCAGCGGGAGAGCACTACCTTGACACGGTAGGGGTCACTGGTTCAATCCCAGTATCGCGCACAGTAACGAGCCCATCGGGGCTCGCTGCACAACCGCCACACCAGGCGCGATTAGCTCAGCGGGAGAGCACTACCTTGACACGGTAGGGGTCACTGGTTCAATCCCAGTATCGCGCAC
>NZ_JBHWIV010000070.1:41976-43976 GCF_042731675.1 Kitasatospora sp. NPDC059827
CAGTAACGAGCCCATCGGGGCTCGCTGCACAACCGCCACACCAGGCGCGATTAGCTCAGCGGGAGAGCACTACCTTGACACGGTAGGGGTCACTGGTTCAATCCCAGTATCGCGCACAGTAACGGCCGAGGCCGCGATCCGTCAGGGTCGCGGCCTCGGCCTTTTGCGTTCCGGGTTCGAGGAAGAGGGCGGAGAAGAGCCGCGTACGGTCGCCCTCACCGACGTCCGTACGCGGCGTCTCCGCCTGCCGGGGTGCTCTGCGCACCGCTCTCGCCCGTCCGCGTGTCATCGCGGCCCACGGCCTCCCCGGCGGCACTGCTCCCCGTCCCCAGGGGAACAGTGCCCGTTCTGGTGTTTTCTGTTTCTCCTGACGGCTCCGCGGCCGTGCCGTCCGCCTCAGCGGCCGATCAGATCGGCCAGGGCCTCGGCCTGGTTCGCCATCTGCTCCCACCCGCCGAACAGCATCACCAGCAGCACGGCGCACGGCAGGGCCATGGCCAGCGCGACGGCGGGGTGCCGGGTGGGGCGCTCGGCGGACTGGGGCTGGATGAAGGGCGGTCGACGCCGGCGGGTGGTTCCCGTCTGCTGCGATGCCATGGCCCTGCTCCTGATCCGGTCGAGTTGGCGCGGTGGACGGCTTACCTCGGGGGACGAGCTCCCCGTCCACCGCTGGACACAACGCTATTGGCCGGGGGGCCTTTCGGGCGTCATGCCGTCGTACTGTTCCTCGGGCATCCCGGAGGATGACGCTCAGACTCAAGGCGTACTACCGGAGGGGGAGGAAGGTCGCGCACCGCCCCCGGGGGAACCCTGAGGGGCAACCCCGAGAGGCGATTCGGCACCCCTGTGACCTGCTGCTCAGCTCAAGATCGGACAATCGCACGGCGGCTTGAGGTGTTGCGTATCAGCACACCGCAGCGGGCAGTCCGTAAGCTGTGCCGGACAGGAACTGACGATGCCCCAACCGACGGGGCCTCACCCACAGGCTGACGGGGAACGAGACATGGCGATGATGCGGCTGAGGCGTGAGGACCCCCGCATCGTCGGGCCGTACCGCCTGCACCGGCGACTGGGAGCCGGCGGCATGGGCGTGGTCTACCTCGGCTCCGACCGCCGCGGCCAGCGCGTCGCCCTCAAGCTCATCCGGGCCGAACTCGCCGAGGACCAGGAGTTCCGCACCCGCTTCGCCCGCGAGATCGCCGCCGCCTCCAGGATCCGGGGCGGCTGCACCGCCCGGGTCGTCGGCTCCGACATCGAGGCCGACCGCCCCTGGCTGGCCACCGCCTACGTCCCCGGCCCCTCCCTCTACAAGCGGGTCGGCGACGAAGGGCCGCTGAGCTGGCCCGAAGCCGCCCGGATCGGCGCCGCCCTGGCCGACGGGCTGGTCAAGGTGCACGAGGCCGGAGTCGTCCACCGCGACCTCAAGCCCTCCAACATCCTGCTCTCCCCGCGCGGCCCGCGGATCATCGACTTCGGCATCGCCTGGTCGCGCGGCGCCAGCACCCTCACCCACGTCGGCACCGCCGTCGGCTCCCCCGGCTTCCTCGCCCCCGAGCAGGTCCGCGGCGTCGCCGTCACGCCGGCCACCGACGTCTTCGCCTTCGGCGCCACCCTCGCGTACGCGCTCACCGGGGACACCCCGTTCGGCTCCGGGGCGTCCTCCGAAGTGATGCTGTACCGGGTCGTCCACGAGGAACCCGACCTGTCCGCCGTCCCCCCGCAGCTCGCCCCGCTCATCGGGGCCTGCCTCGCCAAGGAACCCGCCGAGCGGCCCGGCGCGGCCGCCCTGCACGAGCGGCTCAGCGAACTGGCGGCCCGCGGCACGGCCGCCGCCGGCGGGCGCGGGGTCAGACGGGGAACGGCGGCCGCCGCACCCGCCGGTGCGCCGCAGGCCCCCCAGACCCCCCAGCAGGAGAACGGGCGGCCCGGCGTACCGGGCCCCGGGCGCTCGCCCGAACCCGCCGCTCCGGCCGCGCGGGCCCGGGCCGGTGCGGGTCGGC
>NZ_JBHWIV010000071.1:0-43874 GCF_042731675.1 Kitasatospora sp. NPDC059827
GGTCAGCGCCGCAGGTGCTGCACGGCGCGCGGGCCGGCGGCGGGCGCCCCGGTGCGCGCCGCAGCGGTGTTCGGTGCGGCCGCGCCCGGGCTGCGCAGGGTGTCGGGCCGGAAGCGGCCGCTGTACACGTCGGTGGAGTTCAGCGGGGCGCCGCTGTTGGCCGTCACCAGCACGGGGCGGATCCGGTGGCCGTCGGTGATCAGGGCCTGGTAGTCGCCGAGGAAGTGGCCCCCGGCGTACGGCGCCTGGAGCCAGTCGAAGACCGGCGAGATCTGCCGCTCGACCGGACTGTTCTCGCCGCCGCGCGGGAAGCTGAGCAGCCAGGCGGCGGTGGGCAGCGTGGTGGTGTCGTTCGGGGTGAGGTAGCGCAGGTCGTAGTAGCTGACGGCGACGGTGCCGTCGGCCGTCACGGTGATCGACGGGGTGAACGCCGGCGCGCCCGGGGCCTGGTTGAGCCGGGTCGGGCCGCTCCAGGTCCGGCCGCCGTCGGTGGAGTGCACCAGCTGGATCGCGTCGTACCTGCCGCCGGTGGACTCCGAGCCCTCATAGGCGAGGTACAGCTCGCCGGTCTGCGGGTCGATCGCCACGCTGGGCAGTCCGGCGCCGGCCCGGAGGGACTTGGTGGCGTCGGCGGGCGCGTTCGGGTGGACCTCGGGGACGGAGGTGTCGGCGGCGACCCGGACCGGTCGGCTCCAGGTGCGGCCCTGGTCGGTGGAGCTGACCATGCCGAAGTGCACGTCGCTGACGGTGGTGGCGGTCGCGTCGGTGAAGGTGATCCAGTCGAAGAAGTCGTACAGCGTGTCGGTGCGCGGGTCGACCACGATCTGGTTGCCGATGGTCTGGGTGTTCGGCGTCGTGGCCGTGATCACGAAGGGCTTCGCCGGGGTCCAGGTCCGGCCGTGGTCCCGGGTGACGGACAGGTAGCCCGGCCCGTCGAAGACCGGGGTCGGGCCGGTGGCCTGGTCCACCCGGTCCCAGACCTGGTAGGCCACGCCCGGGTGCACCGGGTCGGCGGTGACGGCGTTCTTGTCGTCGGTGATCGCCGGGTCGTCGTCGCCGATCAGTTCGGTGACGTGCTGCCAGCTGCGCCCGCCGTCGGTGGAGGTGGCGGCGGCCACCGCGCTGCGGGGCGTGGTGGCGTCGAAGACCAGGGCGCTGGCGTACGCGGTGCCGTCGGGACCGAAGCTCACCCAGCCGTCGGAGGCCCGCTGGTAGGCCAGCCCGCCCGGCGCGCAGTGGGTGAAGGGCAGGGCCGTCTGGGTGAAGTGCACGCCGTCCGTGGTGTAGCTGGAGCTCAGGCCCCGGGCACCGCCGTTGGACCAGCGGTCCTGCTGGTAGACGGTGATCGTGTTCGCCGGGTCGAGCGGGTTGGCGGCGGCGTACGGTTCGTCCTCCGCGCCCGGGTAGTTGGTGCCGTCGCCGTCCGCGCCGAGGTCGCAGGAGGCGTACGGATCGCCGGGTGAGATCACGGCGAGCGGTGCGCCGGGCGAGGTGTCGGGCGGGTTCGTACCGTCCGTGGCCGCGCCGGCCGGGGTGCCGACGGCGACGGCGGCGAGGAGGAGCGCCGCGGTCGCGGTGGCGAGCGGTGCCCTGGTGCGGAACTGCATGGAGACCCCCATGGTCGTCGGCGGTACGTGCCTGGTGTCCTGGGTGGTGCCGCGCTGTGCTCTGCTCCGGTGCCGAACGGGAGCCGGCGCCCGGTCGGGCGTGCGTGTCGCCCGTCCGGTCGGCCGCGATGCCCGGTCGGCCGGTCGCGATGCCCTGTCGGCCGGTCGCGATGCCCTGTCGGCCGCGCGAGTCTAACCAGCCGGAGGGGGCGCGCCAACGGTCCGCGCGCGCTCCCTTACCAAGTCCGCACCATCGGCCGCCGTCCCCGCCCTGACCTGCGGTTATCCGTGCGCACCCAGGCCGCAGCCCGGACGGTCGACCGTCCGGGCGCCCGTCGCGCGGATATTCGGTTTCCCGTGTCGTACCCCCGTTCTAGGGTGCTCCCGAACCGACCTGAGAGAGAGTCCGTTGAGCCGAACCTTTCGCGTCGACCTGCGCGGCATCGTCGACCTCCTGAGCCACCACCTCTACACCAGCCCGCAGGTGTACGTGCGCGAGCTGCTGCAGAACGCGGTGGACGCGATCACGGCCCGGCACCCGGGCGCCGCCGCCACGGCGTCGCGGGAGGCCCGGATCGCGATCGCCTCCAGCGATGCCAACGGCGACGGCTCGCTGACCATCAGCGACAACGGCATCGGCCTCACCGAGGCACAGGTGCACGAGCTGCTGGCGACGATCGGGCGCAGCTCGAAGCGCGACGATCTGGGGTTCGCCCGGCACGAGTTCATGGGGCAGTTCGGCATCGGCCTGCTCTCCTGCTTCATGGTCTCCGACGCCATCGAGGTCACCACCCGCCGGGCCGGCGAGCCCACCGTGCGCTGGCACGGCTCCTCGGACGGCGGCTACACCGTCGAGCTCGCGCCCGCCGACGAGCAGCGCGCCGAGCCCGGCACCACCGTCACCTTGCGCCCCCGCCCCGGCTGCGAGCACCTGCTCACCCGCCGGGCCGTCACCGAACTGGTCGGCCACTACGGCGCCCGGCTGCCGCACCCGGTCACGGTGGACGGCACCACGGTCACCGGCGGCCCCGCCCCCTGGGACCGCCCCGAAGGCGAGGGCGAACCGGCCCGCCGCGCCCGCCTGGAGGCCTACTGCGAGGAGGTCTTCGGCTTCGCGCCCTTCGACGTGATCGACGTGGCCACCGCGGAGGCGGGCCTGCGCGGCGTCGCCTTCGTCCTGCCGATGCCGGCCAACCCGGCCGTCCCGGCCGCGCACCGGGTGTACCTCAAGCAGATGCTGCTCGCCGAGGGGGCCGAACGCCTGCTGCCGGAGTGGGCCTTCTTCGTACGGTGCGTCGTCGACACCTCCGAGCTGCGGCCCACCGCCAGCCGGGAGGCGCTCTACGAGGACTCCCTGCTGGAGGCGACCCGCGACGCCCTCGGCGACCGACTGCGCGGCTGGCTGGTGCGGTTGAGCCGCCAGGAGCCCGCCCGGCTGCGCTCCTTCCTGCGCGTCCACCACCTGGGCGTCAAGGCGCTGGCCCTGCACGACGACGACATGCTGCGCCTGGTGGCCGAGTTCTGGCCGATGGAGACCAACGTCGGCCCGCTCACCCTCGCCGAGTTCACCGACCGCTACGGCCTGCTGCGCTTCACCCCCTTGCTGGACGAGTTCCGGCAACTGGCACCGGTGGCCGCCGCGCAGGGCCTGGCCGTCGTCAACGCCGGCTACGTGTACGACGCCGAGCTGGTCGACCGGCTCGCGACGGTGGACCGGGCCCTGGAGGTCGAGCAGCTGCGCGCCGCCGACCTCACCACCCACCTGCAGCGCCTCGACCCGGCCGACGAACAGGCGATCGCCCCGTTCCTGGCCGTGGCCGACCGGGTGCTCGACCGGCTCGGCTGCGACCTGCTGGTCCGCTTCTTCGAGCCCTCCGGACTGCCCTCGCTCTACCTCCTGGACGAGGAAACCGCGTTCCAACTGGACGTCCAGGGGGCCCGGGAGCAGGTGGACGAGACCTGGGCCGCGATCCTCGGCAGCTTCCAGGCCGACACCCCGCCCCGGCCCCGGCTGGTGCTCAACCACCGCAACCCGCTGGCCCGCCAGGTCCTCGCGCTGGCCGACCCGGAGCTCCAGGGCATGTGCCTGGAAGGCCTGTACACCCAGGCGCTGCTGCTCGGCCACCACCCGCTGCGCCCGGCCGACACCGCGGCCCTCAACCAGTCCTTCCTCGGCCTGATCGGCCGGGCCGTCGCCGGAGGTGCGCGATGAGCCGTACCGAGAAGGAGCTCCGCCGGCTCTACGACAGCACCTTCGGGATGCCCACGGGCGCGGCGAAGTTCGCCGCCCTGGAGGAGGTGATCCGGCACGCCGACGCGCTCGGCCTGGTCGAGTTCGCCTTCGACGTGCGGATGTCGGCGACCTCGGTCTTCCAGCACAGCTGGGCGCCGGAGAAGGCCTTCCTCACCTTCTCCTGGTGCCTGGCGGCCTACGACCGGGAGCCGCACCGCTTCGGCTCCGGACACGAGCACACCCTGCTGTGGCAGTTCAAGTGGATGGTCTACAGCGTCTACCAGTACCCCGAGATCCCGCTGCAGCGGGGGACGGACCTGCTCGCCGACATGGAGCGGCGCTACCGCCGGGGCGGCCACAGCATGCACGCCGTCCTCCAGCACCGCGGCGAGGCCGCGCAGTCCATCGGCGAGGTCGAGCGGGCCCAGGCCCACTACGAGGAGATGGCGCTCACCCGCCGGGACGCCCTCTCCGACTGCGCGGGCTGCGTGCCGAGCAGCCAGGTGCAGACCCTGGTGGCACTCGGCCGGGACGAGGAGGCGATCCGGATCGGCGAGTCGGCGGTCCGCTCCGGCTGCACCGAACAGCCGCAGCTGATCTACTCCGAGCTGCTGCTGCCGTTCCTCCGCTCCGGCCTGGGGGAGCGGGCCGTCGAGGCGCACCGCGCCGCCTACCGGAGGATCCGCGACAACCCGCACCACCTCGGGGAGTTGGCGCTGAACCTGCTGTTCTGCGTGCACAGCGGCAACCTCGGGCGCGGGCTCGACCTGATCGAGCGCCACCTCTCCTGGCTCGACCGGCCGCGCACGCCGCTGACGGAGATGGAGTTCGCGGCCGCCGCCGCGGCCGTCCTGTCCCGCAGCCAGGAACAGAACGGCGACGGCGACGTGGTGCTGCGCTTCCCCACCGTGGAGGGGACGCGGCGCCCGGACACCCGCGTGGCCGACCTCGCGGTGGAACTGCGCGAGCGCGCCCTCGGCATCGCGGAACGCTTCGACGCCCGCAACGGCAACACCCACCAGAGCACTCGAATACGCGGCTGGATGGATGCCGGCCCGATCGGCGAGCCCACACCGCTGTCGGTCTTCGAGCGCGACCTGAACTCCCGCAGGGGGGAGGGCCTCCGCGGCCTGCTCGACCAGGTCGCGGCCCGGACGGCGGCGGGCGACCTGACCGGAGCGGCCCGCACCCGGGCGGCCGCCGCCGCGGCGCTGCTCGCGGACGAGCAGTACGCCGAGGCCGCGGAGGCTGCCGAGGAGGCCGTTCGCGAGCTCGACCGGCTCGGCCTGACGGTGGACGCGGCAGCCTGCCGGTGGGTGCTGGCGCGCGCCTACCGGATGCACGGTGGGAGCGGCACCGGCGCCCGGGTACTGCGCGACCTGCTGGACGCGGACCCGTGGGGGCAGGAGCTGCGGGGCGGTGGCCCGGTGGCGCCGCTGTCGGTGCCGGTGCCGGTGCGGGTGCCGGAGCCGGAGCCGGAGCCGGTGCTGCCATCGCTGCCCTCAGCGCCCTCGCTCCCGTCGCGCCCGGAGGTCGAAGCCGCCCTCGGTCGGTGGCTGGGCTACGGTTCCGAGGGCGCGGCCCGGGGGCTCGCCGCAGCGCGTGGCTTCGCGGCCGCCGGGCGGGAGGAGGAAGGGCTGACGGCACTCGGCGAGGCGCTGGCCCGACACCCGGACGCCGACGCCGAACCCGTGGACGGCGTCCTCGCCGACCTGCTGGAGGAGGCCCGTACGGTGCTCGACCGGCTCCTCGGTGCGGCCGGTGTGCCGGGCCCGGTCGTCGCGTCCACCGTCGTCATCCTGATCGCCTACGCCGAGCACCTGCGCGCCGTCGGGCGGTTGGAGGAGGCTGCCGACCGGTTGCGGGCGGCCCGCGCCCTGCTCGACGCACACCCGGACACCGAGGCTGCCGAGCGGCGGGGCACGGTGCTCACCGATCTCGGGGAGGTGCAGCTGCAACTCGGCGACGTGGCGGGCGCCGAGGAGTCCGCCCGCGCCGCCATCGCACTGTTGGACGAGCCGGACGAGGCCTGGGAGGAGGCCCTGCTGCTCGGCAAGGCCCTGCGGGCCCGGGGCGCCGAGGAGGAGCTGACGAAGGTCCTGGCCTACCACGGCCTGGACCGGGAGGACCTGGACGATTGACCCGACCAGAATCAACTGACCAGATTCACCTGACCTGACCTGACCTGACCTGACCGGGTCCGACTGCTACGCGCCCGACCGCGCGGTGGCGCGCCTACCGCCCGCTCTCCCACAGGGCGAGCTGGACGGTCCGCAGGGCGGTGGCCGACTGTTCCCAGCCGTGCCACCAGAACAGCCCGCCGTCCTGGCTGGCCTCGGCGGCGAGCGCGGTCAGGTGGGTCCAGGGGCCGGGCGGGATGCCGAACCGGGGCCGGGCAGCGAGCCGTCGGGCCGCCTCGGCCTCGACCGGGACCATGCCGACCAGCGGGAACGGCGTGCCGTCCGCGGTCCGGCCGGTGCCGCTCAGCATCGGGTGGAGGGTGATCGGGTCGAGCAGCAGGGTGAGCTCGGCGCCGGGCACCGGGGCCGGGCCGTCCTGCCAGCCGAGGCGCCGGCCGCTCGACCCAGCCTTGGGCATGGGCCGTCCGTCGAGGGTGACGCCGTCCACCGCGATCCGCAGTCGGGTGCCGGTGTCCGGCCGGGACGGCAGCCGCAGCCGGTAGTCGCCGTACAGGCAGGGCGGCACGTCCGGCAGCGACTGGTCGAAGGGGACGGTGACCGCGTCCACCTCGAAGCCCGTCACCTCGAAGCCTGCCGGGCCGAGCAGCACCGCCGCGGTGACGGGTTCGCCGTCGACGCTGACGTCCAGGCGCGGGAGCGCGCCGGGGGCGTCGGACACCACGTCCACCCGGACGCCACCGGCTCGGTACCCGCCCACCAGGTCGGCGAGCGGCGGAGTCTCCGGCAGCGGGTACTCCGTCAGGCGGACAGCGCGTGCGACGGAACCCGCAGCACCGCCGACACCGGTAGCGCGGACGGTGCCGACGAGTCGGCGCCGGCCGTCCCGACCGAACTCGGTGCGCAGTTCGCCGCCGCTGCCGTCCGGCTCGCGCCAGCGCAGCGCGCCGCGCTCGTAGCGCGGGTCGGCGATCCGGCGGCCGTCGACGTGGACCCGGTGCCGGGGCGGGTCGGTCGCGCGGCCCAGGACGTAGACGGAGAGCTCGCCGTCCGGCGTGCCGTACAGGCCGGTCCAGGGGTAGAGGGCGTCATCCAGAACGGAGTCCAGGTCCTGGCGGAGCGACGGCCAGGCCGTGATGCCGTCCCGCAGCAGTGCGCGCGCCTCGGACTTGCGGGTGAGCAGGGTGCGCAGTCGCCGCGCGGCCTCCGGGGCGGGCCGATGCTGTACGCCGCGGACGGCGGCCTGGAGGGCGAGGTCCTCGCGCCGGGACAGCAGGGCGCGTTCGGCCGCGCCGAGCTCCGGTGGCGCCCAGTCGGCGACGGCGGCCGCGGGCTCACGGATGTAGCGTGCGCGCAGGGCGCTGTCCTCGCCGAGGGCGAGGACGAAGCGGGCGCCGGGCGTGTCCTCCTGCCAGTGGTACGCGGCCGGAATGCGGAAGTCGGCGAAGCCGTCGAGGGCGGCGAGTTCGCGCGGGCCGTACTCGTCGATGGTGCGCAGCGGCCCGTCGGGCGGGCGGACGGTCTGGCCGGGCTGGAGCAGGCCGAGGCGGCGGAGCACCTGGGGGTCGGCCGGCGCGGCGGCGGTGGGGGCCAGGTACCAGGTGGAGGCGCTGGTGACGGTGCGCTGCACGGCCGGGTCGCGCAGGGCGGCGACGGTGTGCTCGGCGGTGACGGGCGCGAGGCCGCGGTAGCGGGCGCCGATGTAGTTGACCACGGTGTGGTCCGGCCCGTAGACCTCCTCCAGCCGGTCCAGCAGGACGGGCAGGTGCCGGTTGGTGAACCCGGCGCGCTGGTAGTCGAGTTCGCCGACGATGCCGACCTGCCAGAGCACCAGGTGCAGGCCCGGGTCGATGCGCCGGCCGCGGATCAGCAGGTCGGAGGCCTCGAAGGTCTGCATGCCGGGGGTGCTCGGGTCCACCCCGAGGTCGGCGCAGAGCACGTCCAGGGCGCTGATGCCGGGCCGCATCACGGCGCGGTGCCCCTCCCGGCGGGCGATCCGGACGGCGCGGTGGGAGGAGAGCACGAAGATGCCCGGGTGGCCGTAGAAGACCGCGGCCACCCGCCGCCCCGCGCGGACGAAGTGCAGCACGGCTTCGGACATCTGGACGTACGTCAGGTAGCGGTCCTTGGCGTCGTCGTAGAGGACGCCCAGGTCGTAGGCGTCCGGGCGCCAGGCGTTGATCCGGACCACGGTGGCCGGGTCGGCCACGCAGTGGAAGACGTGGTCGGCCTCGCGAAGCAGGCGCTCGTCGGCCCGGGTGAACCCGGCCGCCTCGATGCCCGAGCCGAGCACCGTCAACTCGCCCTTGGCGCAGCCGGATTCACCACCGCATTCATCACCGCATTCATCACCGGAATCACCGCCGGGCCGGCCGGCGGCGGCGATCGCGCGGGTCAGTTCGGCCCACCGTTCCTGGTGTTCGTGCCGGGACGGGAAGCGGTCGAAGGGGCGGGTGTAGTGATGGCCGGAGGGCAGGTCGTGGTCCATGCGCGCGGCGCGGCCTCAGACCGTGTCGGGGGCGTGGGCACCCTCGGCGGCTGCGACGGTGACCTGCGGAGTCAGCGCGTCGACCAGGAGCGGCGGGTCGAGCTGGACGTACGTCTGCACCACCTGCGGTGCGGGCTCCGCCAGAGCGGTGGTGGTGTCGAGGTCGAAGCCCATCTGGGTGATCTGCGGCGTCGGCGGATCCATCTGGATGACCTGCGGCAGGGGGCTCTGCGGCAGTGCCCCGGCGGTGGCGAGGTCCGTAGCGGTGTCACCGGCCAGAGTGAGGTCGAAGTCCACGTCGATGTCCACGACGTCGACGGGCAGGCTGTTCGTGGTGAGCGTGAGCACGGCGGTCACTCGTCCCCTCGGGGCCATGGTGGAAGGCGAGTTCATGCTACTGATCAGGCGTTCGGTCGAACAGGGGCCGAGGTCCCGACTCGACCCCGGGCGGGGCCCCGCCGTCAGGCAACCGGCCCAGCCCCGCGCGCGCCCGCCGACCCGGCCTGGTGAGCTGTGCGGGGAGCCCGCCACCGACCGGCCGGCCTCCCGGACCGCCCGAAGGAGACCCCGTGCCGGACCCGACGACCTCGTACGCCGACCTGCGCGCCTTGGTGATCAACTGCACCCTCAAACGCTCCCCGGAGCGCAGCCACACCCAGGGCCTGATCGACGTCAGCACCGGCATCCTGCAACGCCAGGGCGTCGAGGTCGAGGTCCTCCGTGCCGTCGACCTCGACATCGCCACCGGCGTCTGGCCCGACATGACCGAACACGGCTGGGACACCGACGACTGGCCGGTCATCTACTCCCAGGTGATGGCGGCCGACATCCTCACCCTGGCCGGCCCGATCTGGCTGGGGGACAACTCCTCCGTGATGAAGAAGGTCATCGAGCGCCTCTACTCGTGCTCCTCGATCCTCAACTCCGAAGGGCAGTACGCCTACTACGGTCGCGTCGGCGGCTGCCTGATCACCGGGAACGAGGACGGTGCGAAGCACTGCGCGATGAACGTCCTCTACAGCCTGCAGCACCTCGGCTACGTCATCCCGCCGCAGGCCGACGCGGGTTGGGTGGGCGAGGCCGGTCCGGGGCCGTCGTACCTGGACTCGGGCTCCGGCGGCCCGCAGAACGACTTCACCAACCGCAACACCACCTTCATGACCTGGAACCAGCTCCACCTCGCCCGCATGCTCAAGGACGCCGGCGGCGTCCCGGCCCACGGCAACCAGCGCTCCGAGTGGGACGCCGGCTGCCGCTTCGACTTCGAGAACCCCGAACACCGCTGACCTGTCTGAACGGAGGCACACGCCTCTCGTACGCGGCCATGGCAGGACAATCGACAGCAGGTTCTGCCTCCGCATTCGGACGTTCATGACGGCGAGTCGTCATCTCACGTGGGCGTGGGTGTGTGCGTGGCAGGCCGTGAGTGGCTGGGTCGTCTCCTGCTCATGCCGTTCGTGGCTGATCAAGCCCAGCCCACGCATCACGCATCAGCTCGTCAGAAGAACACTCCGCACCGCAGCAGCACGTTCGCGTACGGCCGGGCTTCCCCGGTGCGCACCACCAAGCGCGCCCCCGTGCTCAGCTCCTTGAGCGTTTCGTGCGGCACGTAGGCCAGTTCGGCGAAGGTGCCGGTCAGCAGCCCGTCTGCGGCGGGGTTCGCCTCCCGTACCTCCTGCGCCGCGAGCGCCCCCTCGATCACCAACTCGTCGAGGAGCCCGGCCAGTACGTCCTCGAACGACGGGATCCCCGCCCGGAACGCGAGGTCGACCACCCGGGGCCCGTCCGGAATCGGCATTCCCGCGTCGCACAGGAGCACCTGGTCACCGTGTCCCAACTCGGCGACGGCTCCGGCGAGATGGCGATTCAGAATCCCGCCCTTCTTCACAGCGCCTCGACCTCCTCGGTGGTGGGGAACGATTCCTGGGCCCCCCGCCGGGTCACGGCGACGGCGCCCACCCGGGCGGCGTACGCGGCGGCCTCCACGAGCGAGGCGCCCGCGCCCAACTTCCAGGCCAGTGCGGCCGTGAAGGAATCTCCGGCACCGGTCGTGTCGACGGCGTCGACCTTCACCGGCACGACCCGCGCGACCCGCACGGCCTCCTCCTCGGCGGACGCCACCAACGCGCCCTCCGAACCGAGTGTCACCACGACCGATGCGGGTCCGCTCGCGAGCAACTCCCGTGCCCATGCGGCGGGATCGTCGCCGACGGCCCCGCCGCCCAGGATCACCCGGGCCTCGTGCTCGTTGACGATCAGCGGGTCGCAGGCCGCCAGAACCTCGGCCGGAAGCGCCTGCGGCGGCGAAGGGTTCAACACGAACCTCGTGCCGGACGGCAGTTGCCGTACGACCTCCACGACCGACTCCAACGGGATCTCCAACTGCGCCGAGACCACCCGTGAGGCGTGGAACAGCGGCCCGGCGGCCCGGACGTCCTCCGGCGTGAGCCGCCCGTTCGCGCCGGGCGACACCACGATGCTGTTGTCCCCCGACGGGTCGACGGTGATCAGCGCGACGCCGGTCGGGGCCCCGCCCACCAGGACGCCCTCCGTGTCGACCCCTGCGTTCTGCTGCGACTCCAGCAGCAGCCGCCCGTTGGCATCGTCCCCGACCCGCGCGAGCAGCGCCGTGCGAGCCCCGAGCCGCGCGGCGGCGACCGCCTGGTTGGCCCCCTTGCCGCCGGGATGGACGGCGAGGTCCGAGCCGAGCACCGTCTCCCCGGCTGCGGGCCTGCGCTCGACACCGATCACGAGATCGACGTTGGCCGAACCGACGACCAACACGTCGTAGTCGTACATGAAACTCCCCAATCAGGAAATCCGGAACGGGGCGGCCGGAGCCCCGCTTCCGCGGGCACCCCGGCCACCCCTTTCCCCGTCTCAGCCGCTGAATCCGGCCACGTTCTCCTTCGTGACCACCTTCACCGGCACCTTGATGGTCTGCTCGACCTTCTCGCCCCTGATCGCCTTGACCGCGTTGTCCACGGCGATCTTCCCGAGCTGCGACGGCTGCTGGGCCACGGAGGCGTACAGCGTCCCCTGCTCGACCGCCTTGAGCCCGTCGGGGGTTCCGTCGAAGCCGACGACCTGCACGGATCCGCCGGCCTTGGAGCCGAGCGCCTTCGCCGCGCCGAGCGCCATCTCGTCGTTCGCGGCGATGACACCCTGGACGTCCGGGTGCGCCTGGAGCAGGTTCGACATGACGTCGAGACCCTTCGTCCGGTCGAAGTCGGCCGGCTGCTGCGCGACGACCTCGATCCCCGGGTACGCCTCCAGTCCCTTGGCGAAGCCCTCGGCCCGCTCGCGCGCGGCGGAGGTGCCGGCCAGCCCCTGGAGGACCACGATCTTCCCGCTGCCACCGAGCTTCTCGGCGAGGGCCTTCGCGGCCTGCTCACCGCCGGCGACGTTGTCGGAGGCGACCAAAGCGTTCACCTCGGCCTTGTTGACGCCCCGGTCGACGGCGATGACCGGGATCTTCGCCGCGCCGGCGGCCTGCACGGAGTTGCTCGCCGCGTCGGAGTCCACCGGATTGACGACGATCGCCCCGAGCTTCGAACTGGTGAAGTTCTGCAGCTGGTTGGCCTGCTGCGAGGCGTCGTTCTGCGCGTCGGTGACCGTCAGGTCCACGCCCAGGCTCGTCGCCTCGGCCTGCGCACCCGCCCGGATCTGTACGAAGAACGGGTTGTTGAGCGTGGAGAGCGAGAGGCCGATCTTCTGGGTGCCGGACTTCGGATCGCCGTGCAGGAACGAGGTCGCACCCACGATGGCCACGGCGACGACGGCCGCGAGCCCGTACGTGGCGGCCTGCTTGCCCCGTCCGCCGCCGGGCGCCCCGATCGCCGTGGGCGTGGCCCCGGCCTTGCGCCGCACGGTGTCGAGCAGCACCGCCAGCGCGATGACGACACCGATGACGACCTGCTGCCAGAACGCGGAGACGTTCAGCAGGTTCAGCCCGTTGCGCAGCACCGCGAGGATGAGCGCGCCGATCAGCGTCCCCGACGCCTTGCCCGTACCCCCGGAGAGGGAGGCGCCGCCGATGACGACGGAGGCGATGGCGTCCAGCTCGTACCCGGTGGCGGCCTGCGGCTGCGCGGAGGAGAGCCGGGAGGCCAGGACGACACCGGCGATCGCGGCGAACACACCGGACAGCGCGTAGATCGCCAGCTTCTGCCGGGACACCCGCAGACCCGAGAGCCGGGCCGCCTCCTCGTTGCCGCCGATGGCGTACATGGAGCGGCCGATGTACGTACGGCCGAGGACGAACGCCGCGACGAGTCCCATGGCCACCATGACGAGCACCGGCACCGGCAGCCACCCGCCGAGCGTGTCGCCCAGGTGGGAGACCGAGCCCGGGAACGCGATCGGCGAGCCGTCCGAGATCACCAGTGCCAGACCACGCGCCACCGACAGCATCGCGAGCGTCGCGATGAACGGCGGCAGCTTGCCGTACGAGATCAGGAAACCGTTCACCAGGCCGGCGGCCACACCCGTCGCCAGTGCCAGCAGCACCGCGAGGACCACCGGCACTCCGTGCGCCGTGGCGCTCCACCCCAGCACGGTCGCCGACAGCGCGGCCACCGAACCGACCGACAGGTCGATGCCCGCCGAGACGATCACGAAGGTGACACCGAAGGCGAGGACGGCGGTCACGGCCGCCTGGACACCGACGTTGAGCAGGTTGTCGGTGGTGAGGAAGTCGCCCGACAGCGCCGACATGGCGATGACGAGGACGATCAGCGCGGTCAGTGCGCCGTTGTCGAGCAGCAGACGGCGCAACGCCGCGGCGCCACCGGCGCCCGTACCGCTCTTGAGCGTTTCAGCGGCCACGGGGGGCCTCCAGTTCGGTAGTGGGATTGCTCACGGCCAGCGACATGACCGCGTCCTGCGTGGCCTCGTCGGCGGACAACTCGCCCGCGATCCGGCCCTGGGCCATCACCAGCACCCGGTCGCTCATCCCGAGCACCTCGGGCAGATCGCTGGAGATCATGAGTACGGCGGCCCCGGCCGCCGTCAGTTCGTTGATGAGCTGGTAGATCTCGACCTTGGCGCCGACGTCGATGCCGCGCGTGGGCTCGTCGAGGATCAGCACCTTGGTGTCGGCCAGGAGCCACTTGCCGATGACGACCTTCTGCTGGTTGCCGCCGGACAGCGTGCGCACCTGCTGACCGAGCCCGGCCATCCGTACGCCGAGTTGCCCGGCGATCCGCTCGGCGGCGACGTGCTGGGCCTTGAGGTCGACGATTCCGGCTCGGGTGGCGGACTTGAGGGTGACGAGTCCGAGGTTCTCCTCGACCGACTGGTCGAGCACCAGCCCCTGAGCCTTGCGGTCCTCCGGTACCAGCCCGAGTCCCGCGGTCATGGCGGCGCCGATGTCGTGCCGCTTCAAGGCGGCCCCGGCGACGCGGACCGAACCGCGGTCGTACGGGTCGGCTCCGAAGACCGCCCGGACCACCTCGGTACGACCCGCCCCGACCAGCCCCGCGACGCCGACGACCTCGCCGGCCCGAACCTCGAAGCTGACGTCGTGGAAGACACCGTCCCGGGACAGCCCCTCCACGGACAGCAGAGCGCTGCCCGGGACGGCGCGCTCGCGCGGGTACTGCTGCTCGATGGACCGGCCCACCATCAGCCGGACGAGTTCCTCCTCCGGAGTGGAGGCAGGCACCTGCCCGACCGACCTGCCGTCCCGGATGACCGTGACCCGGTCCCCGAGGGCGGCGATCTCCTCCAGGTGGTGGGTGATGAAGACGATCCCGGCGCCGTCCTCGCGCAGCTTGCGCACGATCACGAACAGCTTCTCGACCTCCTCGGAGGTCAGCACGGCGGTCGGCTCGTCCATGATCAGAACCCGCGCGTCCAGGCTCAGCGCCTTCGCGATCTCGACCATCTGCAGGCGCGCGATGCCGAGTTCGCGCACCCGCGCGCGGGGCGACACGCTGACGCCGACGCGCTCCAGGAGCTCCGAAGCGTCCGCCTCCATCCTCTTCCGGTCGATCATCCCGAACCGGCGCGGCTGGCGCCCCAGGAAGATGTTCTCGGCGACCGTCAGATCGGGGACGAGGTTGAACTCCTGGTAGATGGTGGCGATCCCGAGTCGCTCGGAGTCCTGCGCACCATGGATGCGGACCTCCTCACCACCGACCAGGACGCGGCCCTCGTCGGGTGTGTGGGCGCCGGAGAGCGTCTTGATCAGGGTGCTCTTTCCCGCGCCGTTCTCACCGAGCAGCACATGGACCTCGCCCCGCCGCAGGTCGAAGTCGACGCGGTCCAGCGCGACCACCCCGGGGAAGGTCTTCCGAATGCCCTCGATGCGCAGCAACTCGTCCGGGTCGCTCACGACTGGCTCCTGTTCGTCACGGGGGTCTCGGTCACGGGGGTTTCGACCACGGGGGTTTCGGTCGCCGGGGCTTCGGTCGCCGGGGTTTCGGTCACCGGGGTCTCGCCGCACGAGCGGCGAACGACGAGACGGGCGGGGAGCGTCACGGATCGCGGTGTCCGCCCCTCGATGCGGTCCACGAGCGCGCGCACGGCGGCCCGGCCCAGCTCGCCCGTGGGTTGGGCGATCGCGGTGATCGGCGGGTCCGTGTGCACGAACCAGCGGATGTCGTCGAACGCGGCGAGCGCGATGTCGTCCGGCACGCGCAGACCACGGGCGCGTACGGCGTCCAGGGCCCCCAGCGCCATCAGGTTGTCCGCCGCGAACACGACCTGCGGGGGCTCGGCGAGGTCGAGGAACCGCTCGGTCGCCCGTCGGCCGCTGGCGGCCTGGAAGTCACCCTGGCCGATGTACTGGTCCGGCAGGTCGAGGCCGCACTCCGCCAGCGCCTCGCGGAACGCCTCCACACGCTCCTGCCCGGTCGTGGTGGCGGCCGGCCCGGCGATGATCGCCAGCCGCCGGTGCCCCAGCCGGTGCAGGTGCACGACGAGGTCCCGTACGGCACCCCGCCCGTCCGCCCGCACCACCGGCACGTCGACGCCGGGGATCCACCGGTCCACGAACACCATCGGTGTCCCGGCCCGGGCGGCGTCCAGCATGAGCGGCGAACCGCCGTCGGTGGGCGAGACCAGCAGTCCGTCGATACGGCGGTCCAGCAGCGTCCGTACGTGGTGGTCCTGCAGTTCCGGCCGCTCGTCGGCGTTCCCGATGATCACGCTGTACCCCAGCGCCCGCGCCTCTTCCTCCACGGACCGTGCGAGCTCGGTGAAGTACGGATTCAGCACGTCGCTGATCACGAGGCCGAGGGTGCGGGTCTGGTCGGTACGCAGCGACCGCGCCACGGCGTTGGGCCGGTAGCCGAGCGACGCGACGGCGGCCAGCACCCGCGCCCGCGCGTCCTCGCTGACCGAAGGGTGCTCATTCAGGACACGCGAGACAGTCGCGACGGACACGCCTGCCTCGGCGGCGACGTCCTTGATGCTCGGCACAGCCGCTCCACCTCCTCGTGGAATCGATTACATCGATGTGCTCCCACGATTGGAATCGATTACATGCCCGCAGGGCAAGCCTTGAGCGGATGGCTGAAACCTGATTGTGATGAACGCCGTGCCGGTGCCCCCGCCGTTCCGTCGAGAGTGTTGACGCGCTGCATGTGAGCGTTAACACTCTTGTAGCAGGCGGGCGCCGCACCGGGCCCCGGAGCGAAGCCGTAGCGTCCCTCCTGCGGTCGCCGGTCGGAGCCATACGGCCCTTGCGCGTGGATCCCCTGGCCGCTGTACTCCCCGTTCTCTTCTCCTGCGCACGATGGAGTTCGCCATGCCGGCTCACCCGTTCAGTCGTCGCACCATGGTCAAGGCGACCGGCGTCGCGGCCGTGGCCGCAGCCGCCGGCCCCGTCCTCGGCCCCGTCCTCGGCCCCGTCTCCGCCGCGGCGCGGACGCCCCCGGTCAGGTCCGACGTCGGAGTGTCGACGGTCCCGTTCGAGCTGGGTCAGGTCCGGCTCACCAGCAGCCGATGGCTCGACAACCAGAACCGCACCCTGGCCTACCTCCGCTTCGTCGACGTCGACCGCCTGCTGTACAACTTCCGCGCCAACCACCGGCTCTCGACCAACGCCGCTGCCACGAACGGTGGTTGGGACGACCCCGGGTTCCCCTTCCGCACCCACGTGCAGGGCCACTTCCTCTCGGCGTGGGCACAGGCCGCCGCCGCGCTCGGGGACGCCACCTGTCGCGACAAGGCCGACCGGATGGTGGCCGAACTCGCCAAGTGCCAGGCCAACAACGCTGCCGCGGGCTTCTCCGCCGGCTATCTGTCGGGCTTCCCCGAGGCGGACTTCGCCGGCCTCGAAGCGGGCAGGCCGAGCAACGGCAACGTCCCGTACTACTGCGTCCACAAGACCATGGCCGGTCTGCTCGACGTGTGGCGCCTCCTGGGCAGCACCCAGGCCCGCGACGTGCTCCTCGCGCTCGCCGGCTGGGTCGACCGCCGCACCGCCGCGCTCGGCCACAGCACGATGCAGTCGGTGCTGGGCACCGAGTTCGGCGGCATGAACGACGTGCTGGCCGGTCTCTACCAACAGACCGGTGACCAAAGGTGGCTGACGACGGCTCAGCGATTCGACCACGCCGCGGTCTTCGACCCGCTCGCCGCCGACCTGGACCAGCTCAACGGATTGCACGCCAACACCCAGGTGCCCAAGTGGATCGGGGCCGTCCGCGAGTACAAGGCCACCGGGACGACCCGCTACCGCGACATCGCCGCCAACGCCTGGGCGATCACCACCGGTTCGCACACCTACGCCATCGGCGGCAACAGCCAGGCGGAGCACTTCCGGCCCGCGAACGCCATCTCCGGCTACCTCGCCGACGACACCTGCGAGCTCTGCAACTCCTACAACATGCTCAAGCTCACCCGGGAGCTGTGGCAGCTGAACCCGGATCGGGCCTCGTACTTCGACTTCTACGAGAAGGTGCTGCTCAACCACGTCATCGGCGCCCAGAACCCGGCCGACCCGCACGGCCACATCACGTACTTCACCTCCCTCAACCCGGGCGGCCGCCGGGGCAAGGGCCCGGCCTGGGGCGGCGGCACCTGGAGCACCGACTACGGCACGTTCTGGTGCTGCCAGGGAACGGGCATCGAGTCCAACACCAAGCTGATGGACTCCATCTACTTCCACGACGGCACCACCCTCACGGTGAACCTGTTCCTCCCGTCCGTCCTGGACTGGACCGAGCGGGGCATCACGGTCACCCAGACCACCGCGTTCCCGGCCGAGGACACCACGACGCTCAAGGTCACCGGCAGCGTCGGCGGGACGTGGTCCGTGCGCGTCCGCATCCCCGGGTGGACCTCGGGCGCCATCGTCAGCGTCAACGGCGTCGCGCAGAGCGTCGCGGCCACCCCGGGCACGTACGCCACCCTCACCCGGTCCTGGGCCTCCGGCGACACCGTCACCGTGAAGCTCCCCATGCGGGTGGCTCTCGAAGCCGCCAACGACAACCCCGGTGTCGCGGCGATCACCTACGGCCCCGCCGTCCTGGCCGGCGACTACGGCAGCACCGCGCTGTCCGCCCTCCCGGCCCTGGACGCCACCACGATCACCAGGACCAGCAGCACCGCTCTCGCCTTCACGGCCACCGCCGACGGAGCGACGGTCGACCTCGGCCCGTTCCACGACGCCCAGGGCTTCAACTACACCGTCTACTGGCGGACCGACAGCGTGGGCTTCCGTCTGGTCAACGCGGCCAGCGGACTCGTCCTCGGCATCCAGAACATGTCCACCGCCGACGGCGGCCTCGCCATCCAGTGGGGCGACAGCGGAACCGCCGACCACCTCTGGACGGCCGTCCCCGACACCGGCGGCTACCTGCGGCTGCGCAACTCCAACAGCGGCAAGGTCCTCGCCGCGGAGAACGGTGGCACTGCCAACGGCACCCGGATCGTCCAGTGGGCCGACAACGGCGCCGCCGACCACCGGTGGCGCCTTCGCCCCGGCGGCGGCGACACCTTCAGGATCGAGTGCGCCAACAGCGGCCGCGTCCTCGGCATCGCCGGTGCCTCCACCGCCTGGGGAGCGCAGGCCGTGCTCTGGGACGACAACGGCACCGGCGACCACCTGTGGCGGTCCATCTGATCCGGCGCCGGCGGCGTCCCGGCCAACTCCGTTGCACCGTAGAGGAATCGACGTGCCGCTCGGGGGTTTGGCGCGGCGTGTTCCTGGCGAACTATCTCCACCATGGGCTTGTCACCGATTGCCGCTCATCCTGCTGTCGCTGTCTTTCGTGAGCCCCGAGGCGGGTGGCCCGTCCCGGTGCTGGGCCCCCTGGTCGACGCCGCGGCGCAGCGGGCCGCCCGCGTGCTGGCCGGCGTGGAAACCCATGGCAGACCCGTCGAGCGGACTGCCGCGCTGCGGCAAGCCACCGCGGTGACGCATGACCTGGTGGCCGCGCTGTCGGCGCTGGCTCCGGCCGTGGCCGGTGAGGACGTGCCGGCGGAGTCGACGAGCCAGTCGTACTTCCGGGTCCGTGAGGTGGAGCTGTCGGACCAGCAAGCCGCCCTGCACGGCGTCCTGGTCGTCCACCGCGGATTGGAGGATCTCTGCGAGGCGCCGCTGTCAGGTGCCGATCTGACGCTGGAGGTGGCCGGGATGCGGCAGTCGGTGTTCGACCTCACGGGCGCGTCGCCGGCCGCCGGAGACGTCACCGACTCCCTGCCTCCGGCAGCCGTTCCCGGGCCCAGCACGGGGCCGTCGCCGGAGAGCGTCTGGAGCGCCCGGTGGCTGATCGGGCACCAGGTCCACGTCCTGTTCAACGTCTGCGCGGCTGTCGCCGTGGCCGACGCCACGGGCCGGCTGCGGGACGGCGACCTCGACTCCGCGCTGGGGCGGCTGGCGGACGCGACCGTGTACGTGCGCGGCTTCCCGGCGGCCATGAACCACGCCAGTACGATCCCGACCGACCACTACATGGCGGAGATCCGCCGGACCATGGCGCCGCCGTCGACGGACGTCCCGCTCAGCGGGCGCCAGCACCGCGGGTACAAGCTGTTCCGGGCGGCGATGAGGGACCTCCTGACGGTGCTTCCCGATTCATACGAGCAACTGGCGGCCCGCGCCCCCGAGCTGGCCGAGGCACGGGGCGCCCTCCTGGAAGCCGACATCGTGGACGCCGAACGGCACGTCACCCTGGCCTACTCGATGGTGCACCTGCGCCGTTCCATCGCCCAGCGGCCCGAAGGACCCGACAACGCCGTCGCCGAACTGCGGCTCATGCGCCACCGCCGCGCGGCCCAGTACGCCCCCTTGATCCGGTTCGGGGACCACTACATCGCCGACGCCGTCGCCGGCCTGCGCCACCTGTGAGCCCGGCCCCCGTCGTCCGCACCACCGGAAGGAGACCTGATGTCCGGCACCCCACGGAACACCGCCGCCGTCGCCGACTGGAACCTCGACCCGGCCGACGCGGACGCCTGCGAGCGTCTGGCCCGCACCCTGTCCGCCGCCGGGCACGACCAGGTCGACAGCCCGGAGTGGGTGGCGAGGGCCCGGGATGCTTGGGACGAACTGCCGCTGCCGCTGCGCCGCGCGGTGCGCCGCTTCCGCAGGCACTCCGGCCCGCACGGCACCCTGGTGGTCGGCGGCCTGCCCGTCGACCGGACGGCGCTGCCCCCGACACCGGCCGTACCCGGCTCGGTCCAGCGCCGGGCCACCGTCCAGGCCGCGCTTCTCACCATGGTGGCGTGCGGGCTCGGCGAACCGCTCGCCTACCGGGCCGAGAAATCCGGCGCCCTGGTACAGGACGTGGTGCCCGTGCCCGGGCAGGAGACCTTCCACGGCAACGCCGGATCGGTGCCGCTCTCCTTCCACACCGAGAACGGTTTCCACCCCCACCCGCCCGACTACGTGGTCTTCCTGTGCCTGCGCGCCGACCACGACCGAGTGGCCGGCATGCGCGTCGCCGGTATCCGCCGAGCCCTGCCGCTCCTTACTCCGGCCGACCGCGAGGCCCTGTTCGCCCCGGAGTTCATCACCACACCGCCACCTTCCTTCGGCCCCGGCCCCGGCCCCGGCCCCGACGCCGACGCCGCGAACGGGAGGGGAGCCGAACCCCGAGGGGTACTGTCGGGCGCGGCCGAGGACCCCGACATCCGCATGGCCCAACTCGTCACCACCCCGCTCACCCCTCGGGCCGCAGCGGCGCTGGCCGAGTTCGGCCGCGCCTGCGAGGCGAGTGCCCGCACGCTGCGCCTGACGCCGGGCGACCTGGTCGTCCTCGACAACCGCGTCACCGTCCACGGCCGTACCGCCTTCCAGCCCCGGTACGACGGAGCGGACCGCTGGCTGCAACGCACCTACGTCACCACCGATCTGCGCCGCTCCCGCGACCACCGCCCCCACGACGGCCACGTCCTCGCCCGCTGACCGGCCCCGGAGGGCGGTGTCCGCCCTCGCGGCGGACCGCGCCCGGCTGTCGCGAGCGTGTTGACGATCGCCTGCCCGCACGCCGCGGGTCGTCGGTCGGGGAGTGACCTCCCGGCCTCCTCTGCCGTTCTCCAGGAACAACTCCGGTGTTCTCCAAGCCGGTTCGTCCTGTTGCTGCGGAAGTCAGAAGGCACCCATGAATGCGACCGACCTGCGGACCGGCGCCGTCGTCCCGACTCAGGCCACCCGGCCCAGGAGAGACGTGCGCGTCCTGGTGGTCGGCGCGGGCTTCTCGGGCATCGGTGCCGCCGTCCGGCTGCGCCAGGCGGGGGTGCGTGATCTCCTCGTGCTGGAGAAGGCGCCGCAACTCGGGGGCACCTGGCGGGAGAACACCTACCCGGGCTGCGCCTGCGATGTGCCCTCGACGCTCTACAGCTACTCGTTCACCCCGGACACCGCCTGGAGCCGGGTGTTCGCCGGGCAGCGGGAGATCCACTCCTATCTGCGGGCGACGGCCGAGCGGCACGGGCTCGGCGAGGTGCTGCGCTTCGGCGTGCAGGTGCGCGGGGCCCGGTGGGATCCGGTGGCCGGGCGCTGGCTGCTGGAGACCAGTGAGGGGCCGTACAGTGCCGAGGTGCTGGTCCTGGCCACCGGACCGTGGCACGTTCCGCGCCACCTCGACGTCCCCGGGGTCGAGGAGTTCACCGGGCCGGTGCTCCACACCGCCCGGTGGGACCGCAGCGTCGACCTGACGGGGCGTCGGGTGGGCGTGGTGGGCACCGGCGCCTCCGCCGTGCAGCTGGTCCCGGCCATCGCCTCCCGGGCGGCCGCCGTGCACCTCTTCCAGCGAACCGCCCAGTGGGTGCTTCCCAAGCCCGACCTGCCGGTGCCCGCGGTGGCCAACTGGCTGCTCGACCACCTGCCTTGTTCCCGCAAGGCGCTGCGCGCCGGGCAGTACGCGCTGCAGGAGGGCTTCGGCTACGCCTTCCGCCACCCGCGCCTGGCCCGCCTGCTGGAGACGGGGGCGCGTGCGCACCTGCGGCTCACGGTCCGTGACCGGGCACTGCGCCGGGCGCTCACGCCCACCTACCGACTGGGCTGCAAGCGTCTGCTGACCTCCAGCACCTTCTACCAGGCCCTCGCCCAGCCGCACGTCCACCTGCACCCCACCGCCGTGGCCGCCGTACGCGGCGACGAGGTCATCGGCGCCGACGGCACCACCGCCCGGGCGGACGTCCTCGTCACGGCCACCGGTTTCAGCATGGGCGAGCCGCCGCTCGCCCGGAGCCTGTACGGCAGCGGCGGCCGGACGCTGCACGACACCTGGGGCGGCGAGCCGCAGGCGTACCTGGGGACCACCGTCAGCGGCTTCCCCAACCTCTTCCTGCTGCTGGGCCCCAACCTGCTCGGGGGCTCCACCTCCGCGATCACCGTCCTGGAAGCCCAACTGGCCTACCTCACCGACGCCCTGGCCCACCTCGACCGCGACGACCGGCGGGTGCTGGAGGTCCGGGCCGCCGCGCAGGCCGCACACAACGCGGCGGTGCAGGACGCGTTACGGACCACCGTGTACAACTCCGGTGGCTGCACCAGCTACTACTTCACCCCGAGCGGGCGGAACACCTTCGCCTGGCCTTGGTCCACCGGGCGGCTCGTGCGACGGCTGCGCCGCTTCGACCCCGCCGCCTACACCTTCCACGTACCCGGGCCCCCGCCCTCGCCCGCTACGGCAGGGTGGGAAGGCCAGCGGCGGTTCGTCGAACCGGGGAGTGCCCCGTGACGGGGTCAGTGGCCGGGGGCGGTGCGGGGTGGGGTGGGGAGGACGCGGAAGGAGAGGCCCGCTGCGGTGAGGCGGTCGATCAGGGGGCGGCCCATGGCGACCGCCGTGGTGAGTTGGCCGGCCAGTGGGGGCAGGTCGTCGTAGGCGAGGCAGAGGGCGGACTCGGCGAGCATCTTGGCCGTCTCCTGGTAGCCGGGGTCGCCGCCGGTGACCTCGGTGAGGAGGGTGCGGCCGTCGTGGGCCCGGGCGGCGAAGCGGACGGCGAACCAGGAGCGGGCCCGCTGTTCCGGGCCCGGGCCGTCGCCGGGCTTGCGCAGCCGCTCCAGGGCGTGTCGCAGCGTGGGGAGTTGGGCGGCGAGGGCGAGCGCCGCGACGGCGGTGAGGCCGGCGAGGGCGACCGGCAGCCGGCGCACCGCCGCGTAGTGGGCGTAGCCGAAGTCCGGTCCGTACGCGTCCAGTGCGGCGGCCGAGCGGGACACCACCTGGGGGTCGATCGTGGGCAGCGGAACGGCCCAGGCACGGGCCGCCCGGGAGTGGTGCGGTCGGCCGGTGGGGGTGCGGACCAGCCGGCCCTTCGGTCGGGGTTCGGCGGCGCGGCGCGGCGGGCGCGGGCGGCCCGGGCCATGGCCCGCGGCCGGGAGAGGGCCGTGAGCGCGGAGGCGAAGGTGCCGCCGGAGACGGTGCCGCCGACGCGGACGAAGCCCTCGACGGAGAGCCGGGCCACCGGGCCGCCGCGGCGGACCAGTTCGTCGACGGTGAAGAGCACGCCGAGGTCGTGCGGCACCGAGTCGAAGCCGCAGGCGTGCACCAGCCGGGCGCCGCTGGCCACCGCCCGCTCGTGGTGGCGGAGGTACATCCGGTCGACGAACTCCGGCTCTCCGGTGAGGTCCACGTAGTCGGTGCCGGTGTCCGCGCAGGCCGCCACCAGCGGCTCGCCGTGCCGAAGGTAGGGGCCGACGGTGGACACCACCACCCGGGCCGAGGCGGCCACCTCGCGCAGCGCCCGGTGGTCGGCGGCGTCGGCCACCAGCAGCGGGAGGTCCGCGCAGCGCGGGTCGATCCGCGTCAGCCGCGCCCGGACGGCGGCGAGCCTGCGCTCGTCCCGTCCGGCGAGGGCCCAGCGGCAGCCCTCGGGTGCGGCCCGGGCCAGGTACTCGGCGGTGAGCCCGCCGGTGAACCCGGTGGCGCCGAACAGGACGAGGTCGTACGGGCGGGGCTCGGCCATCAACGTTCCCTACTCACGGGTAATCGACTGCGCCGCCACGTTAGGAGCCCGGCGTGGCACTGTCAACGGTCCCGCTCCGAGCGCCGGGCCGGGGTCAGAGCACGTCCGCGAGGAACTGCCGCAGGCGCGGGCTGCGCGGTGCGTCGAAGACCGCCCCCGGTGGGCCGGACTCGACCACCACCCCGTCGTCCATGAAGGCGACGGTGTCGGAGACCGAGCGGGCGAAGCCCATCTCGTGGGTGACCACCACCATGGTCATGCCCGCGCGGCCGAGGTCGGCCATCAGGGACAGGACGCCCTTGACGAGCTCCGGGTCCAGGGCCGAGGTCGCCTCGTCGAAGAGCATCACCTGGGGTTCCATGGCCAGCGCGCGGGCGATCGCCACCCGCTGCTGCTGGCCGCCGGACAGCCGGGCGGGCCGCACGTCGGCCTTGTGCCGCAGGCCGACCAGGTCGAGTTGGCGCAGGGCGGTCCCGGTCGCCTCCTCGCGGGAGAGGCCCCGGAGCTTGCGGAGCGGGAGGGTGAGGTTGCGCAGCACGCTCAGGTGTGGGAAGAGGTTGAACTGCTGGAAGACCATGCCGACCTGGCGGCGCAGCAGGTCGGGGTCGCGGTGCAGGACGCTCTCGCCGTCCAGCAGGACGTCGCCGCGGTCGGGCTCCAGCAGGCGGTTGATCGTGCGCAGCAGGGTGGACTTGCCGGAGCCGGAGGGACCGATCACGGAGAGGGTGTGTCCGGAGGGGACGTCGAGGTCCACGCCGCGCAGGATCGGGGTGCCGCCCAGGGACAGGTGGAGGTCCCGGGTGGCCAGGCTGACCGGGGAGAACGGCGTACGGGTGGCGGTGCCGGCGGCCGTCGCGGTGGGGCTGGTGGCCGTCGCGGTGGTGCCGGCGGTCTCGGTGGGGCGGTGGTCAGACACGTGCCGCTCCTTCGGGCGCGGGGGTGGGCTCGGGCGAGGGCCGGGTCTCGGAGGGGGAGGGGGCGGCCGGTGCGCCGCGTCCGTGGCGGAGCCGCCGGTCGACCACGTTGACCAGGTGCGTCAGCGGCACGGTGAGCAGGAGGTAGAACAGGCCGGCGAGCACCAGCGCGGACTCGTTGCCGGTGGTGGCCGCGGAGTCCTGGCCGATCCGGAAGAGGTCGCGCTGCTCGGCCGTCAGGCCGAGGAAGTAGATCAGGCTGGAGTCCTTGATCAGCGAGATGAGCTGGTTCACCCAGGCCGGCAGCACCCGCCGGACGCCGAGCGGCAGGATGATCAGCCGCATCGCCGCCGCGTACGAGAAGCCGAGCGCGCGCGCCGCCTCGAACTGGCCCGCCTCCACGCTCTGGATCCCGGAGCGGAAGATCTCCCCGAAGTAGGCGGCGGCGATCAGGGACAGCGCGAGGACCCCGAGCGGGTACGGGTCCGGCCCCCAGATCTCCATCCCCTGCGGGGCCAGCCCCACACCGATCAGCAGGATGGTGACCGCGGCCGGAAGACCGCGGAACACGTCGGTGTAGACCCGGGCCGGCCAGCGCAGCCAGCGCGTCCGGGCGATGCCGGCCACCGCCAGCAGCAGCCCCAGGACGGTGCCGATGACGGCCGAAGTCACCGCGAGGATCAGCGTGTTGGGCACGCCGGTGGTGAGCAGGTCGGAGATCGCGGAGCGCATCGATCCCCAGTTGAAGAACGTCTCCGCCAGCGTGCCCAGCTGGTCCACGTCGGCCTCCTTGTCGTCCGGTAAGCGGGTGAGGGGGTGAGGGGATGAGGGGGCGGGGTCAGGGAGTCGGGGACGCGCCGGCCGGTGCACCCGTGGTCGGGGCCGCCTTGACGGGCGGGTAAGTGACCGAGCCGTTGCCGGGCTTGAAGCCGTCCGGCACCGGGCGTCCCGGGTAGTACTGCTCCTGGAGGCGGGTCCAGGTGCCGTCCGTGATCACCTCGTCGAGGGCCTTGTTCAGCGCGGCGAGCAGTTCGGGGCGGTTCTGGGCGACGGCGAAGGCGGTCGGCGCGGAGCTGAGCTGCTTCTGGGCGAGGACCACCTTGCCGCCGCTGTCCTGGGCGCTCTTCTCGCCGATCTCCGCGGGCGAGATCCAGGCCTCGGCCGTCCCGGCCTTGAGCTGGTTCAGCGCGCCGTTGTAGTCAGGCACGCGCACCGGGTTGAGGTTGTTCTTGGTCGCGTAGTCGTCCTGGACGGTCCCCTGGACGACCACGACGCGCTTGCCCGCCAGCTGGTCGAAGGCGGTGATCGGCGAACCGGCGGGGACGTCCAGGCCGAAGTAGCCGAAGTCGTAGCCGTTGGTGAAGGCCACCGTCTTCTTGCGGGCCTCGGTGACGGTGATGGACGAACTGCCCACGTCGAACTTGTGGTTGGCGACCTGGGACAGCAGCGACGAGAAGTCCGTCGCCGCGAACTCCACCTTGAGGCCGGCCTTGGCGGCGACGGCGGTGAACAGGTCGTTGTCGAAACCGGTGAACTTGCCGTCCTTGAGGTACACGTTCGGCGGCGCGTCCGAGAGGGTGCCGACGCGTATCGTCCCGGGAACGGACAACTGGTACGGATTGTCGGCGGACTTCGCGCCCGAGGAGCTGCCGCCGCAGGCGGTGAGCGAGGCCAGGGAGGCGAGAACGGCGAGAGTGGTGACGAGAACCCGGCGCGGGCCCATGGAGGCTCCAGAGGTGTGGTGGTGAGGGGAGGCGCCGCCGACCGGCCAGGCCCGGGTTCGGTCCGGGTTCGGTTCGGTCCGGTCCGGGACATACGGGGACCGGGGGCCGGGACCGGGGAGGACCGGGGCAGGGCGGACGGCAGCGCACGACCGCACGGATCAAGGCGGTCGCGAAAAGGGCGAGCAGAAGGAAGGAAGTGAAGTGAAGAAAGGGAACGGAGGGACGCGGGCGCCCGGCGTCAGAGCCGGAAGAGGGCGTGCGTCAGCAGCTGGGGCGACAGCTCATCGCCGTCACACGGCGCAGGTCGATGTGCCTGCGCGAAACGAGGTATCCAGCCATGCGGGCACTATGCGTGGTGATCGTCGGCGGAGTCAAATCCTCCGCCGACGCCACGGCCTCACAGTTCGCGGATGACGCGCCTGGTCAGCGCGTACCCGAACGCGCCCGTCAGGCACAGTCCGGTCGTCGCGAACACCCCGCGGGCCCCGAAGGCGTCCACGGCCGCACCGGCCGCGATCACCGAGAGCGGGAAGACCCCCAGCGCGCAGAAGGTGATCGCCGCCATGACCCGGGCCAGCAGCGCGGGCGGGGTGCCGCGCTGCACGCCGGTGACGACCAGGACGTTGGTCACGGTGCTGGCGCCGCCAGCCAGGAAGAGCAGCAGCACGGCGCCGACCAGGCCGGTGAACGGCACCAGGCCGATCGCCGCACCCATCACCAGGCCGGAGAGCATCGCCGTACGGCCGCGCGAGCGCAGCTCGGTGAGGCCGGCCGCGAAGAGGCCGCCGACCAGCGCGCCGCCGGTGAAGGCGGCCAGCAGCAGGCCGAGTCCGACGGCGCCGGCGCCGAAGCCGTGGGTGGCCAGGGTCGGCAGGGCGACCCGGGTGGCGCCGCCCACCGTCAGATTGGCGATCACCGTCACCGTCAGCACCGCGCGCAGCAGCGGCGACTCCCGCAGCAGGGTACGGAAGTTCCGTGGTACGGATGCGCGTTCGGAGATCGGGCCGGGCGCGGCGACCGGGCTGCCGCGACCGATCAGCAGCAGCGTCGCCGCCGACACGGCGAAGGTCGCCGCGTCCAGGCCCAGTGCGGCGGCCGGGTCCAGCCAGGCGACCAGCGGGCCGGCCAGCGCCGGACCGAGCAGACCGGCGCCGAAGGTGACCGTGCTGTTCAGCGCGTTGCCCGCGTGCAGGTCCGCAGCGGGCAGCAGGGTCGGGGTGATCGCCCAGGCGGCCGGCAGGAACACCCCGGCGCCGAGGCCGACCAGCAGTGCCAGCCCGCCGATCAGCCGGAAGTCCGCCGCCCCGGCGGCAGCGGCCGCGCACAGGCCGGCGGTGGCGAGCAGCCGGCCGAGGTCGGCGGCCAGCATCACCCGCCGGGCGCCGAAGCGGTCGGCGAGCATCCCGCCGAGCGGGGTGGCGGCCAGCCGGCCCGCGCCGTAGGCGGCGACCACCAGGCTCAGTTGGCGGGCGCCGCCGCCGAGGGAGTAGACCAGCAGCGGCAGGGCGACCACCTGGAACGCGTTGCCGAACTCCGAGGTGGCCTGCCCGATCACCAGCAGCCGGAAGCCGCGGGCGCGCAGCGGCGCCAGGCCGAACCGGGGGCGGAACCGCAACGGCCCTGCGGCGCGGGCGGGTTCGGTGCCGCCAGGGCTCGTACGGCCGCCCGGTTTCACCTGGCTGCTCGCCTCCGCGCCGCCGTGCCCGTCGCTGCCGCTCGTACCGGAGCCGGTGCTGCTAGCCATCGAGCGACACCGGCAGCGACTCCAGGCCGCGCAGCATGATGGTGTTGCGCCAGGGCAGGGTCTCCTCCGCGGCCGCCAGCTCGATCCGGGTGAAGCGCGAGAGCAGCCCGGTGAGCGCGACCTCGCTCTCCAGTCGGCCGAGGAAGGAGCCGAGGCAGCGGTGCAGGCCCTGTCCGAAGGCCAGGTGGCCGGGATCGCCCCGGTCCAGGATCAGCCGGTCGGGGTCGGTGAAGCGGGCCGGGTCCCGGTTGGCCGCGCCGAGCGAGAGCAGCACCAGTTCGTCCGCCGGGATCTCGACGTCGTCGACCATCACATCGGCGTTGGTGAACCTCAACGTGGCCATGCTGACCGGGGATTCGTAGCGGAGGAACTCGTCGACGGCGACCGGCATCGACGCCGGGTCGGCGCGCAGCCGGGCGAGCTGGTCGGGGTGGTGGAGCAGCGCCAGGGTGGCGGTGCCGAGCAGGTTGACGGTGGTCTCGTGGCCGCCGATCAGCAGCAGGAAGACCATCGAGAACACCTCCCGCTCGGTGAGTTTGCCGACGTCCCGGGCCTGCACCAGGTCGGTGAGGATGTCGGCCTTCGGCGACGCCCGCCGGGCTGCCATCAACTCCCGCAGGTAGTCGTTCAGTTCTTCGGTCGCCTGGGCGAAGGTCAGGTCGCCGCCCTGGGTGAGGATCGCCGTCGACCAGGTGCGGAAGGCCTGCATGTCCTCCGGGGGGAAGCCGAGCAGCTCGCAGATGATCATGATGGGCAGCGGGAAGGCGAAGTCCGTGATCAGGTCGGCGGTGCCCCGCCCGCGCAGCCCGTCCAGCAGGCCGTCGGCGGTGCGCTCGACCAGCGGCCGCATCTCGTCGACCCGTCGGCGGGTGAAGACGCCCTGGATCAGGCGGCGCAGCCGGGTGTGGTCCGGCGGGTCGCTGTTGAGCATGTGGACGACCTCGGAACCGAGCGTCAGCCCGGCGCCGCGCCCGCTCGCGATGGCCTGGCTGCGGCGGACGTCCTGCCCGAAGCGCGGATCCGTCAACGCGGCCCGGACGTCCTGGTAGCGGGTCACCAGGTAGACCGGCAGCCCCTCGCCGAACTCCACGACGGAGACCGCGCCGGCCTCGCGGATCCGGGCGAGCGTGGGGTAGGGGTCGCGGATGAAGGCGGCCATCCGGGCTGCGGCGTCGTCGTCGACCGCGGTGGTCATGGATCTCTCTCCTCGGGCTCGGAACTCGTGCGGGCCGGTCGGCCGGACAGCTGGGCGGCTGGGCGGCCGGGTAGTGGCGAAGGCCGTCAGACCGTCAGCGACGGGAACGGCCAGCGGCGCACCTGCATCGGCAGGAACCAGGCGCGGCCCGCCTGTTCGGCGATCAGACCGGCCTCCGCGAAGTCCCGGCGGACGACGTCCGGCAGCAGGTCGACCTCGACGCCCTCGGACAGCGCCTCCAGCTGCGCCAGGTGGCCCGGCTCGTCGATGGTGAACAGCTCCAGCGTCCCGAACCGGCGGTCCCGCACCTCGACGAAGCCGGGGCCGCGCCGGAGCACGCACTTGCTCGGGAAGTAGGTGGCGCGCCAGTCGGCGAGCACGCCCTGTACGCCGTCGCCGGTCAACTGCTCGGGCGGGTACAGGTGGTGGAACCGGCGCTGCGCCGCGCAGCCGTCCGGGCAGACCGCCTGCCAGAGCACGGCCAGCCCCTGTCCGGTCGCCTCGCGCAGCAGCATCAGCGCCCGGGCGGAGGCCGCCGACGTGTCCGCGCACAACCGCACCGGCTCGGTCAGCCGCAGGCAGCGGACCCCGGCCCGGTGCAGTCCGGTGACCTCGGCCTGCGCCGGGCCGGTCAGGGTGCGGCGGCCGAGCGCGAAGCCCGGCAACTCCCGTACGGCGGGGTCGTAGTCGAGCCAGAGCTCGACCTCCGGCGCGGCCTCGCGCCAGGCGGCGGCGCCACCACCGTACAGCCCGGTCCGTTCAGCCGATCGCGACGGCATCGGGCACCTCCTCGCTGCGGGTACCGGTACGGGCAGGGGTGTCGGGGCCGACGGCGGTGTCGGGTCCGTGCCGGTGCCGCATCCGCATCAGCACCTGGTTGTCGGACTCGACGGCGACCTGGAGGTAGCCGTCGCCGTCGTGGAACAGCAGGCCCAGCGCGGTGAAGCGCTCCAGCACCGGCTCGACCGCCGCCGCGCCGCCGGGGACCTTGGCGGCCAGCGCGGCGGCCGACCGGGGCCGGTCGAGCAGCCGGAAGACGGCGAGCTCCACCGGATCGGTCAGCTCGACCGCCCGCCAGTCGTACCCGGGGCGGGTGTTGACGAGCACGATCCGTGCGCCAGCGTCCCGGTAGCTGAGCCGGCTGTCGGGGAACCGCGCGAGCCAGGTGTCCACCGCCGCGCCCAGCCGCTCCGCGAGGTCGCCGCCGATCCCTCGCGGCGGCGCGCTGAACACGTAGGCCAGTTCGTTGAGTTCACTCTCCGGGAGGCGGTAGGTCGCGCGGTACTGGGGGGCCGGCCGGGTGATCGCGAAGCCCAGCTCGGGGCGGTCGAAGTACGGACTGAACCGCTCGATGGCGATCCGACCCGCCCCGGTCGGCGGGTCGAGGTGGTGCAGCACCGGCAGTTGGCGGATCACCGACTCGTAGTCGTCCGGCTGTTCGCCCGGGAAGCCGTAGAGGTAGTTCCAGGTCACCGAGACCCCGGCGCTCTGCGCGTCCCGCAGCGCGCGGACGTTCTGGCAGCCGGTCACCCCCTTGTCCATGATCCGCAGGACCCGGGTGCTCAGGTTCTCGATGCCGGGCTGCACCTGGGCCGCGCCCGAGTCGCCGAGCAGCTGGAACTGGTGGCGGCGCAGGTTGGCCTTGATCTCGAAGTGCAGCCGCAGGTCGACCGGGAGCTCGGCCAGCGACTTGAGGACGGTGTCGAAGTAGCCCATGTCCAGGATGTTGTCGACCACGTAGACGTCCAGCAGCTGGTGGCGTTCGGCGAGGGTGAGCACCTCGGCGAGGAAGTCGGCCGGCGGCTTGGAGCGGAACGCCATCGAGGACCCGTTGAGCCCGCAGAAGGTGCAGTGGTGCTTCTCGCCCCACCAGCAGCCGCGGGAACCTTCGAGGACCAGCTTGGGGTCGACCCAGCCGGCCGCGACGGAGGCGTCGAGCCGCTCGAAGAAGCCGTCGTAGCGCGGCGTCAGGATCGCGGCGGGCGGCAGCGGCCGCTCGGCCATCGGGTTGGCCGTCGACCTCCCGGCGGCGTCGCGCCAGCACAGGCCGGGGACGGTGGCGGGGTCGTCGCCCGCCAGCAGCGCCGGGAAGGCGGCCTCGCCCTCGCCGCGCACCACGTAGTCCAGGAAGGGGAAGTTGCGGTGCAGCGCGGCGCCCTGCGGGCCGTCGCAGTTCGCGCCGCCGAAGACCGTGCGCACCTGCGGGCAGCGCTGCTTGAGCAGTTTCGCGGCGGCGAGGCTGGCCGTGTTCTGCTGGAAGGTGGTGGTGAAGCCGACCAGGTCCGGTGGGTCGGCGGCGAGTTCGTCGACCAGCCGGGCGATGAACGCGGGGGCGAGGGCCCGGACGGACCGGGTCAGGGCGATCTCCTGCGGGCTCGCACCGGCGGCGGCCAGGTACGCGAAGTAGTCGGCGGACCCGTCGTGGCTGTCGGTACGGTCGTCGGGGGCGTCGTCGCCGTACAGCGCGCCGGCGAAGGCCCAGTCGCCCGCGCCCTGGAAGTACGACTTCTCGGAGAAGTACTGGTAGTCGTCCACGCCGAAGCCGGCCGCCCCGGCGGCCCAGTCCACGAAGTCCAGGTTGGCGTACCGCACTTCGGTCGCGTGCCCGGCCCGGTCGGCGGCCGTGTGCAGGATCCCGAGGGCCAGCGAGGGCACGTCGATCGCACCCCAGGGCATGTGCAGCAGGACGATACGCATGGTGGCCACTTCTGTCGGTCGAGGTCGGCGGTCAGGGTGGGCGGTCGCGGTCGGTCGGCGGGGTGTGGGTGGGGGGGGGCCCCCCGGGGGCCCCCGCCCCCCGGGGGGGGGGCCGTCGGGGTTCCCCCACCCGGAGGCTCCCGTGACCGACCGCCCCGCCCTCTTCCGTACCGCCCTCTTCCGCACCGCCCACGACCTCACCCCCGAGGAGATCGCCACCCTCACCGTGCTCCTGCTCCAGCAGAGAGCCACCCGCGCCGCGGCGGCCGCCGCCACGCCCACCCGCCGCACCGTCCGCTGGCACGACGTCTCGCTCCGCCCACCGGTGCCGACCACCTCCTGGCAGATCGTCGCCTGACACCCAACGGCCCCCGGCGTCGCCGCCGGGGGCCGTGGCCGTCCCCTTCCGTCCGCCCCGCCCCGCCTCACCCGATCAGATCCAAGGAGCCCGCCAAGTGCCCGGTCCCGATGAGGTCGTAGCCCCCGGCCAGCACCAGGAACAGCACCGCCGCCACGGCCAGCACCGTGTAGTGCAGCCGACCGAACACCCCCCACCAGCCCCGCACCCAGGCGAGGACCGCGCAGAGCACCGTCAGCAGGGTCAGCCCCAGGGCCCCGAGGTACATCGCCGGCACCACCGTCAGCAGCGGCGAATCCCCCAGGAACAGCGTCTGGTTGAGGGCGTTGGAGTCGGAGGTCAGCAGCGCGATGCACCCGGTCGCCACGACCAGCAGCAGTCCCGTCACCCACCCCAGCAGCCGGGCCACCGGCGCCCCGGCCCGCCCCTTGCCCCGCACCGACCGCACCACCGCGGCGACCAGCCACCCGATCACCGTGAGCCCCAGCACCACCAGGCTCCCGAGCGCCACCCGCTGGTGCAGCTCCGGGGCCTGGTACCAGGCCAGCGGCTGGTACGCGACGGTCGGGTCGCCGTCCGTCAGCATCGAGACCACGTCCCCGTCGCCGTTCAGCTCGAAGGCGATCCGGGCGCTCCCGCCCACCTGCTGGAAGAGGCCCGGTTCCACCTGCTGCCACCGGGTCTCGCCCGCCTGAGGGTCCCGGACGACCGGCCCGCTCACGACGAGCTCCGCGCCCCGCGCCGCCACGTGCACGGAGCCCATCAGTGCCGACGCCCTGGTCAGGTTGGACTGGCTGACCCGGGTCGACCGGTAGTCGCCGGTGAACTTCCCCAGGTCCCCGCCCACCACCGCCGGGGCGGCGGCGGCCGGAGCCGGGTAGAACCGGTCCACGAAGGCGTTGAGCACCTGCTGCGTCGCCCACCCGCCGGTGGAGTCCTCGCCGTCCCCGTTGACGGTCACGTACAGCCCGACCCCCCGCTCCGGCAGCAGCGCCAGGTTGCTGTGGAAGCCGGGCACGTCGCCGTCCTTGACCAGCAGCTGCTGCCCGTTGCGGTTGCGCTGTTCGAGCAGGTAGGCCATCCCGGGCATCCGCTGGTCGGGCCCGAAGTGGCGGGCGAGCAGCTGCGCGGTGCCGTCCCGGTCCAGGACCGGACGGCCTTCCAGGGAGCCGCCGTTCAGCAGGGCCGACATCAGCCGCCCCATGTCGGTGACGGTGGTGACGGCGGCCGCGCCGGTCGGGGTGAGCGGCCCGTACAGCCCCTCGGTCTCGGTCTGGCCGTCGCCCTCGGGCCGGTAGCCGTGGGCGAGTTCGGCGTCGACGGCGGCCGGGTGGGGCTGGGTGAAGGTGGTGCGCTCCATCCCGAGCGGCTGCAGCACGTGCTGCGCGACGTACTGGTCGAAGGGCTGTCCGGAGACCACCTCGACCAGGTAGCCGGCCAGTGCGACGCCGTAGTTGTCGTACGCGGCGACCACCCCCGGCGCCCGGACCCGGTCCGGCTGGTGGGCGGCCAGCGCGTCGCCGAGGCTCCCGACGTGCTGCGGCCCGGCCTGGGCCAGCCCCATGAAGGTGTCGTCGAAGCCGCCGGTGTGGGTGAGCAGGTTCTCGACGGTGACCGGGTGTCCCGGGTAGCTGTCCCTGACCTTGAACGTGCTCAGGTAGGTGTCGACGTCCGCGTGCAGGTCCAACTTCCCGGCCCGGACCTGCTGGAGGACGGCGACGGCGGTGAACACCTTGGCGTCGGAGCCCGTGAAGAACGCGGTCCGGTCGGGGTCGACGGCCTTGTCCCCGGGCACGTCGGAGACACCGTAGCCGCCGGCGAAGACCTGCCGGCCGCCGGCCACCACGCTGACCGCCGCGCCGGGGATCCGGTGCTCGGCGAGCAGCTTCGGCACGATCTCGTCGAAGAGCCGCTTCACCGATCCGGGGTCAGGTGGTGCCGAGCCGCCGGCCGCCGCCGAACTCCCGCTGCCCGCCGTCGCGGTGGCCGCGTGGGCCCGGTCCGGCGTGAGCCCGTACAGGAACAGGCCGATCGCCGCGAGCACCAGGACCAGTCGCACCCAACCCCGCCGGGCCAGCGGCCGGTTCGCCTCGCCACGTCGCACGCTCATAATGAACTCCCGTTCGATACAAGTGATTTACGGAAGCTCCGGCGCCCTTGCGGCGGGTCGCTCCCCGACACCCGCAACACTAGGCCGGGCACCGTTTCCGGGACATGGCCTCTGGGCGTCGATCGGGGGGTGTACCCAGGTACCACCAACAGGGGTCCAGGGCCCAGTGATCGGAGCGGCGGCGGACGGCAATCTGGATGTCGTCAGCAAGCAACGGGTAGGGATACCGGCCGCGAGGCCGTCACGGAAAGGGCCGAGCGGTCATGACCAGCAGCATCACCACGGGAGTTGTGAACAACGTGCAGAACACCGACACCACGGGCGGCCGCAGCCGGCGCAACCCGCTCGGCATGCTGGGCAACGCCGTCCGGTCCCTGCTGCGGGGCCCCGCGCTGGCCGCGTTCGCCGTGCCGCAGCTGCTGCTGCTCACCGCCGCCACGGTCACCGCCTCGCTGATGGGCCTCGCGGTCGGCGCGCTGCTGGTGCCGCCCACGCTCCTCGCGGTCCGCGGCCTGGCCGGCCTGCGGCGCCGGCTCGCCGCCCGCTGGACCGGCGTCGAGATCCGTGACCCCTACCAGCCGCTGCCGGAGGCCGCACCCGGCCTCCAGGGGGCCTGGAAGCGCTGCCAGGCGATGCTGGCGGACCAGGCCACCTGGCGCGACCTGCTCTGGCTGGTGGTCGACCCGGTGATCGGCTTCACGGTGGCGCTGTTCCCGCTCCTGGTGGTCGCCTACGGCGTCTTCGGCCTGGTGCTGCCGCAGGTCTGGCAGTCGATCGCCGACAACGGCGGCAACACCTGGTACCTGTGGATCCACGTCACCGACTCGGGTGCCGCCGGCACCGCCGCCCTGTTCGGCGTCCCGGTGATGCTGGCCGGCCTGGCGATCGCCCCGGCCGCGCTGCGCGGCCACACCGCGCTCGCCAAGGCGCTGCTGGGCCCGACCGCCCGGGCCGAGGCGCTGGCCGCCGAGCGCAAGGTCGCCCACCTCACCGAGACCCGGCGCGACGCGCTGACCACCCAGGCCGCCGAACTGCGCCGGATCGAGCGGGACCTGCACGACGGTGCGCAGGCCCGGCTGGTGGCCATGGGCATGAACCTGGGCGTCGCCGAGCGGCTGGTCGAGCGTGACCCGGAGGCCGCCAAGCAGCTGCTCGCCGAGACCCGCCAGGCCTCCGCCTCCGCCCTGAACGAGCTGCGCGACCTGGTCCGCGGCATCCACCCGCCGGTGCTGGCCGACCGCGGCCTGGCCGACGCCGTCCGGGCCCTGGGCATGGACAGCCCGCTGAACGTGACGGTCTCCGCCGAACTGCCCGGCCGCCCCGAGGCCCCGGTCGAGTCCGCCGTCTACTTCGCGGTCTCCGAGGCGCTCACCAACGCCGCCAAGCACTCCGGCGCGAGCCAGGTCGACGTCCAACTCTGGTACGAGAACGGCACCCTGAAGGCCCAGATCACGGACGACGGCACCGGCGGCGCCGACCCCTCCCGCGGCACCGGCCTGCGCGGCCTGGAGCGCCGGCTTGCTACCTTCGACGGAGTCCTGGCCGTCCGCAGCCCGCTCGGCGGCCCCACGACCCTGACGATGGAGCTGCCGTGCGAGTTGTACTCGCGGAGGACCTCTTCCTCCTGAGGGACGGCCTGGTCCGGATGCTGCAGGCCTACGACTTCGAGGTCGTGGCCGCGGTGGACACCGGACCGGACCTGTTGCAGGCCCTCCTCACCGAACGGCCGGACGTGGCAGTCGTCGACGTACGACTGCCCCCGACGTTCACCGACGAGGGCCTGCAGGCGGCTCTGGAAGCGCGCCGGCAGATCCCCGGTCTGCCGGTGCTCGTGCTTTCCCAGTACGTGGAGCAGCTCTACGCCAAGGAGTTGCTCGCCGACGGCACCGGCGCGATCGGCTACCTGCTCAAGGACCGGGTCTTCGACCCCGACGAGTTCGTGGCGACGGTCCACCGGGTGGCGGCGGGCGGCACCGCGCTGGACCCGCAGGTGATCGCGATGCTGGTCAACAACACCGGCCGCAGCAAGCCGCTGGAACGCCTGACGCCGCGTGAGCGCGAAGTCCTGGAGCTCATGGCGGAGGGGCGCTCGAACGGGGCCATCGCCGAGCGGATGGTGATCACCGAGCGGGCCGTGAAGAAGCACACCGCGAACATCTTCCTCAAGCTCGACCTGCCGCCCTCCGAGGAGGACCACCGCCGGGTGCTGGCCGTCCTGGCCTTCCTCCAGGTCGCTCCCTGACCCACGTCGGCAGGGCTCGGCGACCCCCTCAGGCCCGGCGTCCGGTGTGCACCGTCATCGCCGACAGGTAGAACGCGTCCGGCCGCCGCAGGATCCCGGTCGGCGCGTCCTCGTCGATCAGCGCCTCCAGGGTCGCCCGGTCCCGCGGGTCGATCGCCTCGGCCAACTGGTCGTGGCGCCGGACCAGCTGGGTGTGCAGGTACTCGCGGAACGGGCGGGCCAGCGGCGCCGGGTGGTCGACCAGGAAGGTCCGGGTGCCGCTGGGCTCCAGTCCGGCCCGCCGGAGCATGGCCGGCCAGTCCTCGACCTCCTCGGTGGCGTCGGGCAGTTCGGCCCGCATGGCGGCGAAGCCGTCCTCGTGGGCGGCGTCCAGCCGGGCCTGGAAGCCGGGCCGGCCGAGGCCGAAGTCGCGGGGCAGGAAGCGCGGCGGCAGGCCGCTCTCCGCGACGGCGAGCAGGCCGCCGGGGCGCAGCCGGCCGGCCAGCGCGGTGAGCGCGGCCTGCTGGTCGCCGAGGTGGTGGATCGCGTTGCCGGACCAGATCAGGTCGGCCTCGCCGAGCTTGTCGAACTCGGCCGGCAGGTCGGCCTGTTGGATGCCGAGCCGGCCGCCGGAGCGGGTCCGGGCGCGCTCCAGCAGGGCGGCCGACCGGTCGACGGCGACCACCTCGGCGGCCGGGAGGACCGCCGCGAGCTGCTGGGCGATCACCCCGGGCCCGGCGCCGACGTCGAGGACCCGGCGGACCGTACCGTCCCCGGCGAGGCCGGACAGCCACTGCCCGGCCGCGGTGACGGCGTCGGCCCGCAGCTCGGCCTCCCGCTCCAGGTGTGCCGCGAGCGCGTCCCAGTCGAGGTCGGCGGCCGGCACCTGCCCGTGGCCGTGCTGGTGCTGGTGCCCGTGCTGGTGCTGACCGTGCTGGTGTGCGGACATGGTGGTGCCTCTCCGGTGGTGGGTGCGTGGGTGCGTGGGTGCGTGGGTGGATCGGTCGGTCGGTCGCTGGTAGCTTCCCCGCTCAGACCGGCAGGGCCGGCCCGGACGCGCGGCACAGGGCGACCGCCCGTCCGATCTCCTCGTCCACCAGGTCGTGGTCGAGGGCGAAGGCGGCGGCCGCGCCCGCCCCGGCGGCGACGACCACCTGGGCGCGCGGGTCGGCGACGTTGCCGACGGCCCAGACGCCGGGGACGCTGGTGCGGCCGGTCCGGTCGGTGGTGACCCAGCCGTCGTCGTCCCGGGCGCAGTCCAGTCCGAGGAGCAGCGCGTCCCGGGGCACCGGCCGGGGGGCGACGAAGACGGCCTCGCGGGTGACCACCCGCCCGGTGTCGAGTTCGACGCCGCGCAGCCGCCCGTCGTCGGCGACCACCCGGACGATCCGGCCCTCGACGACCCGGACGCCGCGCGCCGCGAGCCGTTCCCGTTCGGCGGCGGTGGGTTCCAGGGTGTGGGCGAGCAGCACCACGTCGTCCGACCACTGCCGCAGCAGCAGCGCCTGGTTGACGGCCCCCGGGCCGGTGCCGAGCACCCCGAGCGGGCGGTCGCGGACCTCCCAGCCGTGGCAGTACGGGCAGTGCAGGACGTCCCGGCCCCAGCGTTCGGCGAGGCCGGGCAGGTCGGGCAGGCCGTCCCGCAGCCCGGTGGCGACGACGAGCCGGCGCGCGTGCAGCACCGGTCCGCCGGCCAGTCGGGCCACGAAGCCGGGTTCGGCCGGTCCGGCCCGCTCGACGTGTTCGACCCGGCCGTCGATCAGGTGTACCCCGTACCGGGCGACCTCCTCGCGGCCGACCGCGAGCAGCGCGGCCGGGGGCATGCCCTCCCGGCTGAGGAAGCCGTGCATGTGGGCGGCGGGGGCGTTGCGCGGTTCACCCGCGTCCACCACCGCGACCCGGCGCCGGGCCCGGCCCAGCACCAGGGCGGCGTTCAGTCCCGCCGCGCCGGCGCCGACCACCACCGCGTCGTAGCCCTCCGCCGTGCCGTTCGCGCCGTTCTTCCCGGTCGTCGTCTTCTCGGTCATCGTCGCTCACCTCCACCGCCAGGCTGCGACCGACCATCCCGTATCGGCAAGCTTTGTTGCCGCCTCAGCAAACACTTCCCGGTCCTCCCCGCCCCCGCTCACGCCCCGGTCCGCCGCCAGTACGAGCGGGTGGCCACCGCCAGCGCCACCCCGTACCCGGCGAAGGCGCCCATCCCGACCCACCCGATCTGCATCGCCTGCTCCGGCGTCCCCAGCGCGCCCACCCGCATCCCGGTCACCCCGGCGGCGCACAGCGACAGGTAGCCGATCCCGAGCAGCCCGTACGGCGCCAGCGTGGCCGCGCCGATCAGCGCCGGGGTGAGCGGCAGCCAGCGCGGTACGGGCCGACCGCGCAGCGGCAGGGTCCAGCGCGGGAACACCTGCCCCCACGGCCGCACCAGCCCCCACAGCAGGAACACCCCGAGCGCCGCCAGCAGCACGGTGCCGTCCAGCCCCCGGCGCTCCAGGGCCAGCCAGAGCCCGGAGGAGCCGTTGCGCACGTAGTCGGCGTACATCCGGTCGCCGCTGATCCCCGCGAAGCTGCCGCCGAAGGCCCAGACCAGCTTCATCACCACGTACGGCACGAAGGCCAAGGTCCCCGCCCAGGCCGCGAGTTGGACGGTGGCCGGGGCCGCCGAGGGCGCCGCCCGGAAGGCCGTCCGCGCCGCGACCGGCCCCCGGGCCCGCGCGGTGCCCGCCAACAGCAGCGCCCCGGCCGCCGCCAGCACCTTGTGCACCGCGTCCGGGACGCTGTCCACGGCCTGCCCGAACAGCAGCGTCACCACGTCCATCAGCAGGCTCCAGGACGCCACCGCGGCCAGCCCGCACAGCAGCCACAACCCCCCGGTCAGCCCCCGCCCCGGTCGCCCCCGGGCCGCCGCCCACCCGGCCCCGACCGCCACCGCCCCGACCCCGGCCACCGCCCACCCGACCCAGCCGGCCCCCCACAGCGCCGTCCCGCTCGACCCGCAGCCCGCCCCGAACCCCGCGTACCCGAGGCCCCAGCCGACCACCGCCCGACCGTCCCGCACCCACTCCCCGATCACCATGGCCCCAGGCTCACCCACCCGCCCCGACCCCGGCCTCCCCCGACGTGACCATCCCCCTCCCCCCACCGGGGGATCCCCTCGCCCCCGAGCCACCGGCCCCACCGGCCCCGGCGGCCCGGGCGCCGGGCCACCGGAGCCACCCGCGCGCTACCCCCGCGGCGCGGCGAAGCAGTGCACGTCGACCGTGCGGCCGGAGGCCCAGCGCTGTTCGCCGCTGCCGAGCAGGGTCCAGCCGAGGCGCCGGTAGAGGGCCAGGGCGGCGGTGTCGGTGGCGAGCACGTCGAGCACGGGGTGCAGGCCGAGGGTCCGGGCGTGCACCACGGCGTGGGCGAGCAGCCCGGTGCCGGCCCCGCGGCCGCGGGCGGCCGGGGCGACGTACAGGCGGCCGATCAGGGCGGTGAGTTCCGGTCTGCCGCCGGTGCGCAGGCTCCACAGCCCGGGGGCGAGGTCGCCGGGGCCGCTGCGGACCAGGCCGACGTGGCCGACGATCCGGCCGTCCGCCTCGGCGACCCAGGCGGCCAGCAGGCCGTCCGGGCTGAGCCAGGCGGCGGGCCGCTCGGGCCACTCGGCGGGGTAGCCGTCGATGGTGTGGACGTCGCCCAGGGCCCGTACGCAGTCGGCGAGATCGGCGGCGCGGCGTCGTCGGACGCCCACCCCCGCACCGGTCTGCCGAGGTCCGGACGCGACGACATTGGCGCGTTCTTCAAGGTCAGCCATGCCGGTACGTTACCGGCCGGCCCTCACCGCCGCAGCAGGTCGACCACCCCGGTGAGGTCCTCGGCGCCGCTGCCGAGCGCCAACCGGTGTTCCATCAAACGGAAGTACGGGGCCAGCAGTTCGACGCTCACCCCCTGTTCCTCGGCGGTGCGCAGCAGCGTCCCCCGGCCCGCGACCTGCATCGCCAGGTTGGAGACCACGCCGGTGGTGAGGTCCCCGCTCTCCAGCTGCGCCGCCGTCCGTTCGACCGATCCGGCCATCGCGGTGAGCCAGTCCCGCAGCAGCGGCGCGAGGTCACCCGGCGCCACCGCCTCGCCCCGGACCAGCGCGAAGGCGTGGGCGACCCCGGCGAACATCCCGTACATCGCGCTGAGCAGCGCCACGTCGTGCAGCGCCGCGTACCCGGCGTCCGCACCCACGTACCGGGCCCCCGCCGGCACGCCCAACGCCTCCCGGTGCTCCTCGAAGAGTTCGGCCGAACCGCTGTAGAACACGTACGCCCCGGCCGCCGGGACGCCGATCATCGGCGGCACGGCCATGATCCCGCCGTCCAGGTAGCGGGCCCCGCGCGCCTCGGCCCAGGCCGCCCGGGCGCGGGCCTGCCCCGGGGTGCTGGTGACCAGGTCGACCAGGTCCTTCCCGGCCAGCTCCACCCCCTCCAACGCCTGCTCCACCGAGTCGTCGTCGAGCAGGCAGACCACCACCAGCCGCCCGGCCGCGACGGCCTCACCGACGGTGGCCGCCACCACGGCGCCCTCGGCGGCGAGCGGTGCGGCGCGGGCGGCGGTGCGGTTCCAGACCGTGAGCGGGTGCCCGGCGGCGAGCCAGGCGCGGGCCAGCGCGGTGCCCATCGCGCCGAGGCCGAGCAGGGTGACGTGGGTCTTGGGTGAGGTCTCAACTGTCTTCTGTGCCATGCCGATCAGCCTCGTCCCCGCCCCACCCGTGATCAAGTACGCACTTCGGAGTGGGTGGTTACCCTGGGGTGAGCGACGAGGTCGGAAGGGGTGGGCATGGCGACCGTGCCGAGGCCGGGGGCGCACGTCTGCGGGATCGACGCCGCGATGGACGTGATCGGCGGCAAGTGGAAGGTGCTGATCCTCTGGGCCCTCGGCGAGCGCCCGCACTGCCGCTTCGGCGAGCTGCGCCGGCTGGTGCCGGGGATCACCGAGAAGGTGCTGGCCGCCCACCTGCGCGAACTGGAGGCGGACGGCATCGTGCGCCGGGAGGCCTACGACGAGGTGCCGCCCCGGGTCGAGTACGCGCTGACCGACGCCGGGCGGCGCCTGAACGCGGCCCTGGCCCCGCTGGGCGCCTGGGGCCGGGACCACGTCCTGAACCGGTGACTCAGTGCTCCTCCGCCACCAGGTGGTCGACGCAGGCCGCGATCGCGAGCAGCAGCCCGGTGTCCGCCCCGTCGGCGACCTCCACCCCGTAGGTGTCGCGGACCCGGAACCACTTGCGGGAGATCCGGGCGAGCCGGTCGCCGTGCTGGTTCTCGACCCGGTAGTCCTTGTCGATCAGGTCGCCGTGGATCCTGAGCTCACCACCGCCGGCCAGCTCCACCAGGTACTTGTCGCGGAACGGCGTGAACAGCTTCTCCCTGACGGTCGCGACGACCTCGCCCTCGGCGTCCTCGATCTTCATCGCGTCCCGGACGGTGAGCATCTTCTCCTTCACCACCGCGACCACGTGCCCGTGCGCGTCCTTGAGCTCGAAGGTGTGCCGCAGCCTCAGCACCTTGCCGTCCACCAGGTAGGCCTTGTGCCCCCGGTCGTCCTCGATCCAGTAGTCGTCGCCGACCGCGAACAGCTTCTCCCTGACCAGGTACCGCACGTGGGCCTCCTCCGTCGTCCGACTCGAACCACCCATTCGACCTTCCCCCGCGCCCACCGGAAAGGACGCCGCGCCGAGGCCGCCACCCCCACCCGCTTGAATACCGCCATGCTGATCACCACCCTCCACAGCGAGCGCCTCGACCTCCTCCCCCTCGCCCCCGAGCACGCCGACGACCTCGCCGCCGCCCTCGCCGACCCGGCCCTGCACACCTTCACCGGCGGCAGCCCGGCCACCCCCGCGCAGTGGCGCGCCCGCTGCACCCGGCTCGCCGCCGGCTCCCCGGACCCGGCCGAGATCTGGGGCAACTGGGTCCTCCGTCTCCGCACCGACGACGCCCTGACCGGCTACGTCCAGGCCACCGTCCACCCCGCGGCCGCCGAGGCCGAACTCGCCTGGGTGGTCGGCACCCCCTGGCAGGGCCGCGGCCTGGCCACCGAGGCCGCCCGCGCCCTGCTCGCCCACCTCACCGCCGCCGGCATCACCACCGCCGTCGCCCACGTCCACCCCGACCACCACGCCTCCGCCCGCATCGCCCGCACCCTCGGCCTGCACCCCACCCCGCACACCGTGGACGGCGAAATCCGCTGGCAGGCCGATCTTCCGCACCCGTAGCATCCGAGCAACCCCGCCCCCGCCCGGCAGCCCCAGGAGCACCCCGTGTCCGTCGACGCCGACCTCCACCTGCGCTGGCCCGACGGCCTCGCCCCCACCACCGGCGAACTGGCCACCCTGCTCGGCCTCCGGTACGGGACGGACGGCGGCCCCTGGGGCGAGGCCACCGCCCCGGACGGCCGCAGCACCATGCGGGTCCGCATCTCCACCGACCCCGCCGACCTCCCCGGCCCCCGCCCCGGCCAAGCCACCGAGCACCGCTACGACCACTGCCTGCTGCTCACCCCCGCCCGCCGCGAGCCGTACCCCCTGGACACCTACGCGGTACTCCGCGCCCACGCCCGCGAGACCATCGCCCTGCTCCGCCGCCACGGCCTGATCGAGGCCGCCTTCGGCATCGACTCCCCCGGCGCCGACGACTACTGGACAGCCGCCCGCACCCTGCTCGGCCCGGAGCCCACGAACGTCGACCTGACCCTCTGCTGGGGCACCGAAACCCCCACCCAGCACACCACCCGCTACACCGGCCGCCGGATCACCCCCGACCAGCTCGACGCCTTCGCCGACCAGCTCACCCACCCCGGCGAACAACTCGACCTCACCCTCCGCCTCGGCCCCCACCTCCTCCGCCACCAGACCGCCACCCAACCCCCCACCGACCTCCGCCTCCTCCCCTGACCCCCACCAACCACCCCCTCCACCACCCACCCCGCACCCACCCCACCCACAGCACCCCCTCATCACCCCCTCACCCGACCAAGGCGAGAGGGACGCGCTGCGGGAGGGGGCGGTGGAGGGGGTGGGTGCGGAGAGCGGCGTAACGGGTGATTTTCAGACC
>NZ_JBHWIV010000072.1:0-6355 GCF_042731675.1 Kitasatospora sp. NPDC059827
CCCCACCCCCCCGCCCCCCCCCCCCGCGACGATACCTGACGGAACGCCAGGGATCAGGTGATTATCCGCGGCCCGGCGGGCCACCCGGGGCCACCGCGGCCGGTTCAGCGGACGGGCAGCACCCGGGTGTGCTCGGCGCGCACGGCCTGGAGGTCGTGCGGCTGGAGGCCGAGCAGGTCGAGGACGGTCGGGGCGATCTGCTTGGTCTCGACCTTCTCCTCCCGGCGGACGCCGCCCGGGGTGGCGGCGCCGGAGACGACGAGCGGGACGTTCAGGTCGTCGGCGTGGGCGCCGCCGTGCTCGGCGATCTTGCTGCCGCCGGTGTAGACGACGCCGTACTGCGCGACGCCGAGGACGTCCGGCACCCGCGGGTCGCCCGGGGCGACGCCGAAGTGGTCGGCGGCCTCCGCGCCGGCGTAGACCTTCTGGACGCCGCTGCCGGTGAACGGGCGGGCCTTGCCGTCGATGCCGACGCCGGTGCCGTTCTGCGCCAGCAGGTAGGCCTTGGCGAAGGAGGTGGCGGCCTGGGAGCGGTCGTTGAGCCAGAGCAGCACGCCGTCGTCGTCGACCGCGTGGGCGACCAGGGCGCCCGCGCCCGGGTGGGCGGCCTTCCAGGCGGCGTCGAGGCCGTCGAGCAGCGGGCCGTCGTCGATCCGGTTGAGCGCGGCCGGGTCGATCGGGGACTGGCCGTGCTTGGCGGAGAGGATGACGGTGGTGGAGCGGTCGAGGTGCTGCTTGCGCAGTTCGGCGGTCAGCGCGCCGATCTGCTGGTCGACGTACGCCAGGTTCTTCTCCACCAGGGGGCCGGGCACGCCCTTGGCGACGTAGCCGCCCTGGAGGCCGTCGGAGCTCGCCAGCTTCTGCGCGGTGGAGACGGACTGGAAGTTCAGGCCGAAGACGGCCGGGGTGCCGACCCGCTGCGCACGGCTGTGGTCGTAGCCGTCGATCTCGTTGAGGACGGCCTGCACCTTGTACGAGTCGTACTGCTCGGTGGCCTGGTTGTCCTTGGTCCAGTCCCCCTTGTAGCCGGTGGCGTTGCTGTTGACCTCGGGGGTGAAGAGGTCCTGGATGCCCGCGCCGGAGGGGCCGTTGAGGATGTCGTAGGCGGCGTGCTTGTCCGACCAGGCGGTGCGCAGGCCGGCCTGGCGGGCCACCTCGAAGACGGTGTTCACCTGGAGGTAGGAGTGCGGGTAGACCGGCTTGCAGGTCCGCGGGTCGACCGGCAGCTTGGCGGGGTCGATCAGGGTCTGCGGGTTGCCGGTCATCCGCAGGATGGAGCCGGGCAGGCCGGGCAGGCCCTGGCCGGCGTCGAGCGCGTCCTTGTTCTTGTCCAGGTCCTCGGTGAGGTCGACCTCGACGCCCGGCTTCGAGTGGGCGCAGTCGGTGGTGCCGGCCGGGAGCAGCGCGGCGTTGTAGGTGTCGTCGTAGTAGACGCCGGTGGTGCCGGGGCCGCCGCCGGTCAGCTGGGCGACCATGCCGGGGAAGGAGTCGGACGGGTCGGTGGTGGCGGCGTGGGTGTACTCGACGCCGCCGCGGACCAGCCGGGCCAGCGCCGACTGCGGGTGCGCGGCCACGAAGCGGGCGAGGTCCGACTGGTGCAGGCCGTCCACCGACACCAGCAGGACGTGCTGGGCCCGGTGGGCGCCCCGGCCCTCCTCGGCGGCGGCGGCCTGGGCGACGGTGGATCCGGCCAGCACACCGGCGGCGCCGAGGGTGGCGGCCAGTCGGACGTAACGACGGGTCACGGAGGTCTCCTGTGGAAGGGGGAGGGGAGGTGACTGCGGCGGTGCGGCCCCCAGGGTGGGAGGCCCCGGTGTACCGGTGGCGGCCGGAACGTGAACAGCACCGGTCCGCTGCGCCGGGCGGCCCGGGATTTTACCCGCCGCCCACCAACGCCTTGCCCTGCCATGGGACTTGACGCGGGGGTAGGGTCGGTTCGGCGGGGTCGGCGGGCGCCCCCGGGCACCTGAACGGCCCAACCCCCCGGGCGGGCGGCACCGTCCGGCGGTGATGCTGGACTCCGACCGCCCACGGCGGTCGTTCGCGTGCGCGGCACGCGGTCGGCGCGCTCACATCCGTCGGCCGACCCCGAGGAAGGAAGCAGGGCTCATGGACGCATCCGCGATCGGCTCGGCACAGATCGGCGTGACGGGCCTGGCGGTCATGGGCCGCAACCTGGCGCGGAACTTCGCCCGCAACGGCTACACGGTCGCGGTGCACAACCGCACCCCGGCCCGGACCAGGGCGCTGGTCGAGGAGTTCGGCCACGAGGGCGCCTTCGTCCCCGCCGAGTCACTGCGGGACTTCGTGGCCGCGCTGGAACGTCCGCGCCGCCTGCTGATCATGGTGAAGGCCGGCGGGCCCACCGACGAGGTCATCGAGGAGTTCGCGCCGCTGCTGGAACCCGGCGACATGATCATCGACGGCGGCAACGCCCACTTCGCGGACACCCGCCGCCGGGAGAAGGCACTGCGCGAGCAGGGCATCCACTTCGTCGGCAGCGGCGTCTCCGGCGGGGAGGAGGGCGCGCTGCTCGGCCCCTCGGTCATGCCCGGCGGCTCCGCCGAGTCGTACACCGTGCTCGGCCCCATGCTGGAGCGGATCAGCGCCCAGGTGGACGGCGAGCCGTGCTGCACCCACATCGGCACCGACGGGGCCGGCCACTTCGTGAAGATGGTCCACAACGGCATCGAGTACGCCGACATGCAGCTCATCGCCGAGGCCTACCACCTGCTGCGGGACGTCGGCGGGTACTCCCCCGCCGAGATCGCCGGCGTCTTCGAGCGGTGGAACCGGGGGCGGCTCGACTCCTACCTGATCGGGATCACCGCCGAGGTCCTCGCCCACACCGACGCCGACACCGGCAGGCCCTTCGTCGACGTCGTCCAGGACGCCGCCGAGCAGAAGGGCACCGGGCGCTGGACCGTCCAGACCGCCCTCGACCTCGGCTCCCCGGTCACCGCCATCGCCCAGGCCACCTTCGCCCGGGTCGCCTCCGCCCGGACGGCGCTGCGCGAGGCCTACCGGCCGCTGCCCGGCGGCACCGTCCACCCGCTGCACCCGCACGAGGCGGAGCGCTTCACCCGGGACGTCGAACAGGCCCTCTACGCCTCCAAGGTCATCGCCTACGACCAGGGCTGGACAATGATCCGCGACGCCGCGGCCGAGTACGGCTGGGACATCGACCTCGGCGCGGTGGCGAGGATCTGGCGCGGCGGCTGCATCATCCGGGCCGCCTTCCTCGACCGGATCCGCGCCGCCCACGCCGCCGAGCCCGACCTGGTCAGCCTGCTCGCGGAACCGCAGTTCGCCACCGAGGTCGCCGACGCCCAGGCCGCCTGGCGCACGGTCGTCGCCGGGGCCGCCCAGCACGGCATCCCGGTGCCGGCCTTCTCCGCCGCGCTGGCCTACTTCGACACCCTGCGCAGCGAGCGGCTGCCCGCCGCGCTGATCCAGGGCCAGCGCGACTTCTTCGGCGCCCACACCTACCGCCGCACCGACCGGCCGGGCAGCTACCACACCCGCTGGGCCGAACCCGGGCGGCCGGAGGAACGCACGGACACCGGGGCCTGAGGCGTGCCGTGTGGGTCCGGCCGTCAGGACGGGCGGCCGCCGAACTGCCACCGGTGCACCTCGACGTCGGCGTAGCCGTCCGCGGTCAGCACCGCCCGCGCCGCGTCCGGATCCGGCGCCCGGAGCAGGACGGCCGTGCCCAGCCAGGCCGTCCCGTCGTCGGAGAGCAGCGGCCCGTAGGCGATGAGCTCCTCCCGGTCGGCCGGCACCGCGAGGTCGACGGGCTGCCCGCCGCCGAGGCCGAGCACGAGGTAGCGGGCGCCCTCGGTCCGGCCGCCGGGGAAGTCCCACATGGTGCGCCCCAGCAGGTTGCGCCAGCGCCGCAGCAGCACGTCCCGGTAGACCCCGGCCTGGTAGCCCGGCTCCTCGAAGGCGAACGCCCGGGCGGCGGCCGGACCGGGCAGGTCGAGGACGTGCACGCTGCCGGTGGGCAGGGCCCCGTCGTCGGTGAGCGTCGGCCCCCGGGCGATCATCTCCCGCGCGAACCCGTCCATGTAGGACCAGTGCGCTTCGAGCAGTTCGTCGCGCAGCGGCAGGGACCCGGGCCGGTCGCGGTGGTAGCAGAGGAACTCCATCCCGGTAGCATCCCGCCGGGCGGCCGCCCCGGTCGAGCCGATTTCGCCCCCCGAGGGGCCGCCGCGTCACCGCTGGAGGACGCGCCGGAGCCAGCGGGTGCGGGCCTCCTGGGCGTCCCGGGCCAGGGCGGCCTGCGGGGCGAGGGTGTCGAAGCCGTGGCAGGCGCCGGGCCAGACGTGGAGTTCGGCCTCGCCCCCGGCCTTCCAGAGCGCGTCGGCGTAGGCGACGGCCTCGTCCCGGAAGGTCTCGGCGGAGCCCACGTCCAGGTACGCGGCGGGCAGCCCGGTGAGATCGGTGGCGCGGGCCGGGGCGGCGTACGGGGAGAGGTCGGCGGCGCCGTGGCGGTCGCCGAGCACGGCCTGCCAGGCGGTGGCGTTGGAGCTGCGGTCCCAGGTGTCGTGACCGACCATCTGGTGGCTGGAGAAGGTGTCGCCGCGGTCGTCGAGCATCGGGCTGAGCAGCAGCTGGCCGATCGGCATCGGTCCGCCGCGGTCGCGCACCAGGAGGGCGAGGGCGGCGGCGAGCCCGCCGCCGGCACTCTTGCCGCCGATGACCAGGCGCCCGGCATCCACGGCCAGTTCGTCCGCGTGCTCGGCGACCCAGCCGAGCCCGGCGTAGCAGTCCTCGACGGCCCCGGGAAAGCGGGTGCGCGGTGCCAGCGGGTACTCGACGGAGACCACGGCCAGCCGCAGGGGCAGGGCCAAGGAGCGCAGCACCCGGGGCAGTACGGACCACGCGTTGCCCGTCACCATCCCGCCGCCGTGCAGGTAGTAGAGCAGCGGCAGCGGCTCGCGGATCCCGGCGGGCCGCGCGCTGACCAGAGTGAACGCGCCGTCGCCGTCGGCCCGCGGCACCTGCAGCTCCGTCACCTCGAACCGGCCGCCGTCGCTCAGCCGGTCGACCGTCGGCCGGGGCCGGACGCGCGCGTCCCGCTCCTGCCAGGCCACCAGGCCCTCCGGAGTGAGCACCTCCCGCGCCCGCGCCCCGGCGGCCTCCACCGCCGCCCGCACCTCCGGATCCAACGGAGGCACCCGTCGCCCCACCGATCCACCCACCACCAGCACCCCCTCACCGGACGGACACCCGAGCGGCACCCCGTCCCACCCCACCCTGCCAGGCCCGCCCACGACGCCGGCGTGGAGGGGCTCGAATCCTGGATCGACCCGGACGGAAAACCGCTGGCGCGGTGGCCGGGCGGGGAGTTGACTGGCCTGCCGAGGCCGTGAACACCGCTTGGCGAAGGGGGAGTTGTGGAGGACCCGCAGTTCACCGTACGGCTCGACGGCCCCTCGCCCCGGGGCGCGGTGCGGCTCAAAGCGGTCCGCACGGTGAACGGGCTGAGCCTCTGGCAGGCCGGCCTGGCGCTGGACGCCGGAACGGCCGTCCTGCTGGCGGACGTCCCCTTCGAGCTCGCCGCGCCCGCCGCACGGAACCTGCGCCGGGCAGGCGTGGCGGTCGCCGTCAGCTGCGGCGCCTGCCGCCGCACGCTGCCCGAGGACGGCGCCCCGGTCGCCCCCGAACCCTGCGCCGGGCGCTACTTCGCCACCGCCCACTGCCAGGCGAACTCGCTGACCACCTGCGACTGCGAGTTCTGCACCGAGTTCGGCCCCCTGCCCGGGCTCACGGCTCCCTGAGCCCGCGCTGAGCGGTGGGGGCGCCCGCGACCCGGCGCTCGCCGCCGTTGCGGTGCTGCCAGCGGCGGTACACCTCGACCGCCTCCTCGCTCGGCGCGTGCCGCATCGGCAGTCGGCGCTGGTCCCAGGGCTTGGCGAACTCACCGTAGAAGCTGTCGAGTTCGAAGTACTTCCGGTCGTCGACGTAGTGCGGCTCGTAGGCTTCGCGGGTGGTGAGGAAGACCACCTCGTCCGGCGAGCAGTAGTACAGCGAGCCCAGGCACATCGGGCAGGGGTGGGCCAGGACGTAGATGGTGGTGCCGGTCAGGTGCTCGGTGCCGAGCCGGGTGCAGGCCTCGCGGATGGCGAGGATCTCCGCGTGGGCGGTGGGGTCGCCGGTCTGGGCGACCCGGTTGGCGCTCTCCGCCAGGATCCGGCCGTCCTTGACGATGACGGTCGCGAACGGGCGGCCGCCCTCCTCGACGTTGCGGCGGGCGAGCTCGATGGTGCGCTGGACGAAGTCCACGGCAGTGCCTCCTCGGTGGGGTGTCCGGCGGGGGTCGAGCCGCGGGTGGGGATCAGTCGCGTGTACG
>NZ_JBHWIV010000072.1:6365-43372 GCF_042731675.1 Kitasatospora sp. NPDC059827
GCGGATGGTGGCGCCGCCCCGCCGCGGGGGAAGAGGGGTGGGTCAGAACGGCTTGGTCGGCAGGTACTTGCCGTCCAGGGTGATGACGGCGCGCTCGCCGCCCTCGGGGTCGGCGACCTTGCGCACGTCGAGCTTGAAGTTGATCGCGGAGATGATGCCGTCGCCGAACTGCTCGTGGACGAGGGCCTTGAGGGTGGTGCCGTAGACCTGGAGCATCTCGTAGAAGCGGTAGATGGTCGGGTCGGTGGGGATGCCGCCGGGGATCGAGCCGCGGGTGGGGATGGTCTGCAGCAGCACGGCCGCGTCGGCGTCCAGGCCCAGGATTTCGGTGACGGCCTCGGCGGCCTCCTTCGGCAGGGCGTGCTGGCCGAGGACGGCGGCGGTGGTGAAGGCCACCGACAGGCCGGAGACGTCGGCGATCTGCTGCCAGGTGAGGTCCTTGCGGGTCTTGGCCTCGACGGCGGCGACGGCGAGCAGCTGGCGGGCGGTGGGGTCGAACTGGGCGTGCACCATGGGAGGTTCCTTCTCGTGGTCGGTGGGGTTCCGGGTGGCGCCGCGGGGACGCTCCGGGGGCTGGGGGTCGGTCAGGCGGCGAGTGCGGCAGCCCGGCCGGTGGTGGCGGTGAGGTCCTCGACGCCGCCGGTGGCGATGTCGAAGACCCAGCCGCGCAGGGTGAGTGCCCGCGCGCTCAGGGCGCGGGCGACGGACGGGTGGGTGGCCAGGTTCGCCAGTTGGGCGAGCACGTTCTGCCGCACCAGGGCCGGGACGTCCCCGGCGGTGGCGGTGCGCGCCACCGAGGCGTCGGCGAGCCGCAACCAGTCGGCGACGGCCGGGGCTCCGCTGAGGTCGTGGCCGTGGGCGAGGGCGGTCATCGCACCGCATCCGGAGTGCCCGCAGACCACGACGTCCCGGACGCCCAGGGCGGCGACGGCGTACTCGATGCTCGCGGTGACGCCGTCGGCCCCGGGGGTGTAGGCGGGCACCAGGTTGCCCGCGGTGCGGATCACGAACAGCTCACCCGGGTCCGAGCCGGTGATCAGCTCCGGCACGACGCGGGCGTCGGAGCAGCCGATGAACAGCGTGTGCGGGCTGTGGTCGGTGGCGAGCCGGGCGAAGAGCTCCTCCTTTGCGGGGAACACGTCCCGCTGGAAGTGCGCGATGCCCTCGGCGAAGTCACGCATGGGGTCACTCCCTCTCGTGGTGCCGGGCCGGTGCGGCCTGGCGAGATCCACAGTGCACGACCTGGGGCTATAGCGTCCAAGAGCTGTTACCGATGATGCCCATCGATGGGGTCTATAGTGCGGTCCATGGCCCTGGAACTGCGCCATCTGCGCTATCTGCTCGCCGTGGCCGACCACGGCAACTTCACCCGTGCCGCCGAGGAGCTGCACATCTCCCAGCCGACGCTGTCCCAGCAGGTCAAGCAGCTCGAACGGACCCTGGGCGCCCAGCTGCTGGACCGCACCGGCCGCACCGTGCGCCTCACCGACGCCGGCCAGGCGTACGCGCCGTCCACGACGTCCGGGACCTTTCGCGCGGGCGGCTGCGCCTGGCCGTCACCCCGACCTTCACCGCCTACCTCGTCGGCCCGCTCGCCGCCGAGCTCCACACCCGGCACCCCGGCATCGCCCTGACCGTCCGGGAGACCAGCCAGGACCGCATCGAATCCGGTCTGCTCACGGACGAGTTCGACCTCGGCATCGCCTTCCACGGGCCCCACCTGCCCGGCATCACCGCCACCGCCCTGTTCACCGAGCACCTCACCCTGGTCACCCGCGCCGGCGACGACCCGCCCGCCCGCGCAGCCCTTCCCGTGCGGGAGCTCGCCGACCGCCGACTGGCCCTGCTCAGCGGCGACTTCGCCACCCGCGGCCACATCGACGACTACCTGGCCCGGCACGGCGTCAGCCCGCGGATCGCGGTCGAGGCCAACTCCGTCCAGGCCCTCACCGAGATCGTCCAGCGCACCCCGCTCGCCACCGTACTCCCGGACGCCGTCACCCACGACCACCCGCGGCTCGCCCGCGTCCCGCTCGAACCGCCCCTCCCCACCCGCACCGTCGCCCTGCTGCACCGCGCCGAGGCCTACCGGAGCGCCGCCGCCGGGGCCTTCACCGAACTCGTGCACGACCTGGTCCGCGCCCGCGGCTACCCGCCACCGCCGACCGGGTGAACCGGATCGCCCCCGCACCTGGAACGGTACGGGGGCGCAACGAATTTGACGATACGTCAATTCGCTCGGTGCGGGGCGCCGAACCAGCGGGTGAGGGACGGCCGGAGGGTTTCCGGGGTGCCCACCCAGCAGACGTGGCCGTCCGGGCGGATCAGCATCGGTTCGACGGGCGCTCCCCCGTCGAACCGGTCCACCCGGTCCACCCGGTCGGACCAGGGGGCGAGGGCCTCGGCGAGGGCGCCCTGCGGGTCGAGCAGCACACCCCGGCCGGAGCGCAGGAGTTGGTGCAGCCGCACCGGGCCGAGGTCGGCGTCCGGCACCGGCCCGCCGAGCAGCGGGTGGGGGCCGGTGTCCGGCATCGGGTAGCGGGTGGCCGTTCCGGACATCACCTCGCTCAGCCGGCGGTGGACCTCCGGCAGGGCGATCAGCTCGGTGAAGAGGTCCCGGGTGGCCAGCACATCCGGGTCGCGGCTGCCCGCCCAGTCCATCAGCAGGCCCTGCGCCTGGACGTTGCGCAGCACGGTCGTCCCGGTCTGGTGGCGTTCGGTGTGGTAGCTGTCGAGCAGGCCCTCGGGCGCCCAGCCCCGGACCGCGGCGCCGAGCTTCCAGCCGAGGTTGAAGGCGTCCTGCATCCCCCCGTTCATGCCCTGGGCGCCGAGCGGGAGGTGGACGTGGGCCGCGTCGCCGGCCAGGAACACCCGCCCGTGCCGGTAGCGGGCGACCTGCCGGGCCGCGTCGGTGATGCGGCGGGCGTGGCACAGTTCGAGCAGCTGCACCCGCTCGCCGAACACGGCCCGCAGGCCCTCGCGGATCTCCTCCTCGGTGATCGGGACGTCCCTGGGCAGCGAGCGGCCCGGCCCGCCCATGGCGAGGCGGCGCAGCGGGCGGCCCCGCCCGTCGGTGCCGAGCGGGAAGATCCCCGTCCAGTGGCCGTCCGGGCTGCGGTGGTGGGTGGGCAGGTCGTCGGCGCCGCTCAGCCGGACGTCCGCGGCGATCGTGGTCACGGTGCCTGCCCGGCCCGGGAATTCGGCCTTGAGCAGGGACCGTACGGTGCTGTGGCCGCCGTCGGCGGCGACCAGGTGGCGGGCCCGGAGCACCCGGCCGTCGGCGAAGGTCGCGGTGACGGCCTCCTCGTCCTGGGCGAGGGCGACCAGCTCGTGGTCGCGCCGGACCGTGAGGCCCTGCCCGGCGAGGTGCTCCTCCAGGAAGGCCTCCAGCACGACCTGGGGGACGGAGCGCCAGGGCCGGCGCGGGCGGAACGCGCCCGGCCCGGGGGCGTCGGCGGGGGCGTCCGGCAGCGGGATGCCGGCGAAGTGGCTCCCGCCGGCCGGGTGGTCCCCGCCGGCCAGCAGCGGGTCCAGCAGGCCGCGCTGGTCGAGCAGTTCCAGGGTGCGGGTCTGCACGCCGCCCGCCCTGGAGAGGGTGCTGCGCCCGGGCAGGCGGTCGACGAGTACGGTCGACACGCCCGCCAGCAGCAGTTCGTTGGCCGCCGTCAGGCCGGTCGGGCCGGCTCCGACGACGAGTACCTCGGTGTCCATGGTGCTTCTCCTCGGTCCCTCGGGTGGTTCCGCCCGGCGCGTCGTCCCGCGACCGGCCGGGTTCCGTTGACGGGGTCAACGCTCGCTCCACCAGGGGCCGTTGGCCCAGTGACCGGCGCGATGGTGACGGAATCCGACACCGGCTACCCTCGGCACGGTGGAATCCGACTACGACGAGCTGGACCGCCGCCTCGTCCACGCCCTGCAGATCGACGGCCGGGCCCCGTTCAGCGCCATCGCCGCCGCCCTCGGGGTGTCGGACCGCACCGTCGCCCGCCGGTACGCCAGGCTGCGCTCGACCGGCGCGGTGCGGGTGCTCGGCGGGGTCGACCCGCTCGCGCTGGGCGCCGAACTGTGGCTGCTGCGGGTGCGCTGCGCGCCCGCCGCCGCGGTCGCGGTCGCCGAGGCGCTGGCCCGCCGCCCCGACACCTCCTGGGTCAGCCTGACCTCCGGCGGCACCGAGATCACCTGCACCGTCCGGGCCGAGACCGAGGCCGACAGCGAGGCCCTGCTGCTGGCCCGGCTCCCCCGCACCCCGCGGGTCGAGGGGGTGAGCGCACACTCGGTGCTGCACTCCTTCTACGGCGGCCCGGACAGCCTCATTGCCAAGCTCGGCCCGCTGGACGGAGCCACCGTCGCGGCCCTGCGCCCGCCCCCGCCGCCCCCGCCGACCGCGCCGGCCCACCCGCTCGGACCGGTGCGGCTGGACGACGGCGACCGCCGGCTGCTCGCCGCCCTCGAAACGGACGGCCGGGCCGGGTTCGAGGAGCTGGCCGCCGCCACCGGCCGGTCACCCACGACCGTCCGGCGCCGGATGGCGGAGCTGCGCGAACGCGGGGTGCTCTACCTGGACATCGACTGCGACCCGCGCCTGCTCGGTGTCGGCACCCGCACCCTGCTGTGGATCTCGGTCGCTCCCCCGTACCTGGAGGAGGCGGGCCGGGCGCTGGCCGGGCACCCGGAGGTCGCCTTCGCCTGCGCCACCACCGGGCCGACCAATCTGTACGCCACCGTGGTGTGCGCGGACCGGCGCGCGCTGTACCGCTACCTGACCACCAGGGTGGCCGCGCTCCCGGCGGTCGGCCACGTCGAGACGGCGCCGTCGATCAGGACCGTCAAGCAGGCCGCGAACCGGAGGTAGGGCCCGGCCGGGTGGTCGGTGGCAGCGCCAGGTGGCGCAGCTCCGCGGACAGCCGGCGCAGGGTCGGTTCGTCCGCGACGGCCTCCAGCACCGCCAGGAGCACGTCCACGGCGGCGCCGTCGCCCTCGGAGACGGCGCGCACGATCCGCGCCACCAGGTCGTCGCGGCGACCGTCGGGGGGCCTTGCGAGGCGGGTGGGAGCCATGGCGGGAAGCCTCCGCTCGTACCGAAGGGGGGTCTCGCGGGCCGACCCGGGCCGGGCGGACCGCCTTCCGCTCAGGGATTCGTCGCCCGCCCCCGGACGGATTGGGGGCGTCCCCGACGGATCGGGGCGGCTCCGCCGCGCCGGGGCGATCCCGGACCAATCCGGCGCGCCGCCCGCACCGAAGACCGGGTGTCAGCCGTACTGTCCACCCGGCCGGGGCTCCACTCCGGCCACGACCCGGGAGGCCCGTGATGCCCGCCCTCCGCCCGTGCGGCCCGCCGCCCGCCCGCCGAACCGCAGGAGCGGCCGGATGAGCGCCGTCGTGCACCTGTCCGGGCCGGCCCTGCCCGGCCCGAACCTGCGGGAACTCGTCGCCCGGGTCGCCCGGGGCGACCAGGACGCCTTCTCCCGCCTGTACGACGCGGTGACCGGCCCGGTGCTGGGCCTGGTGCGCCGGGTGCTGCGGGACCCGGCGCAGTCCGAGGAGGTGGCCCAGGAGGTGCTGCTGGAGGTGTGGCGCACCGCCGCCCGCTACCGGGCCGAACGCGGCGAGGTCATGCCCTGGGTGCTGACCATCGCCCACCGGCGCGCGGTGGACCGGGTCCGGGCCGCGCAGGCCGCCGCCGACCGCGACCAGCGGGCGGCCGCCGCCGCCCACACCCCGGTGTTCGACGAGGTCGCCGAGCAGGTCGAGGGCCGGCTGGAGCGCGAACAGGTACGGCGCTGCATGAGGACGCTGACCGAACTGCAGCGGGAGGCGTTGACACTCGCCTACTACCGCGGCTACACCTACCCCCAGGTGGCCGAGGTCCTCGGCGCACCGCTGGGCACGATCAAGACCCGGATGCGCGACGGACTGATCCGCCTGCGCGACTGCCTGGGGGTGGGGGCATGACCGTCACCGACCTGCACACCCTGACCGGCGCCTACGCCACCCACGCGCTGGACCCGGCCGAGAGCGCCGAGTTCGAGCGCCACCTGGCCGGCTGCCCGGCCTGCGCCCTGGAGGTCGCGGAGTTCGCCGCGACCCTGGCCAGGCTCGGCGCCGCGGACTCCGTCGTCCCGCCGGAGGCCCTCAAGGCGAGGGTGCTGGCCGCGCTGCCCACCCTCCGCCAGGAGGCCCCGCGCACCGCTCCCCCCGCCGTGGACGCCCGCCGGCCCGGGCTACTGCGCCGCGGCCTGCCGCGACTGGCGCTCGCCGCCTGCCTGGCCCTGGCGGTCGGCGCCGGGGGCGTCGCCGTCCAGCAGCACCAGGAGGCCGACCGGGCCCGGGCCCGCGCCACCGCGCTCCAGCAGGCGCAGGACCACGTCGCGGGCCTGCTCGCCGCGCCCGACGCCCGCACCGCCACCGGGGCCGCGGCGGGCGGGGCGGGCGTGGGGACGGTGGTGTGGTCGCCCAGCCGCGACCGGGCCGCGTTCCTGGCCTCCGGGATGCCGGCGCCGGGCGCGGGCAGCACCTACCAGCTGTGGTTCAACGACGCCGGGACGATGCGTCCGGCCGGACTGCTGCCGGGCGGCGACGGGGCGCTGCTGCTGTCCGGGCCGCTGGACGGGGCCAGCGGCATCGGCGTGACGGTCGAACCGGCGGGCGGCTCGGCGCACCCGAGTTCGGCCCCGGTGATGCTGCTGTCCTTCGGCTGACCCCGCACACCCTCCCCACCCCGTGTTCCCGGGCCGGCTCCGAACCGGCCCCCGAACCGGTTCGGGGCCTGCCGCGCCCGGCCGCCCAGCGGTTACCATCCGGTAACCCCGGTCGGCCGACCGCGGCGCCACCGACTCGCACTCCCCGGGAGCAGCATGTCCGCCGAACGATCCGCCCGTCTGCTGAGCGGCCTCCTGCTGGGCGCCGGGGTGGCGCACTTCGCCGTGCCGCGCCCCTTCGACGCGATCGTCCCGCGCGCCCTGCCGGGCCGCCCGCGGGACTGGACCCACCTCAGCGGACTGGCCGAGCTCGCCGTCGGCGCGGCCGTCGCCCACCCCCGCACCCGGCGCGCCGGGGCCCTGGCCGCGGCCGCCCTGTTCACGGCGGTGCTCCCGGCGAACGTGCGGATGGCCCGCGACTGGCGCACCCGGCCGGCCCCGCTGCGGGCGGCGGCCGTCGCCCGGGTGCCGCTCCAGGTGCCGCTGGTGCTCTGGGCCCTGCGGGTGGCCCGGGACTGACGGCCCACCGGACGGGCCCCGACACCGGCGGGCCGGTTCGGCTGCGCGCCGGTTCGGCTGCGGACGGGTTCAGCTGCGAGCGGGTCAGCTGTCGTAGCGGTGGGTGAACGGGCGGCCCGGGCAGGTGCGGCACTCGAACAGGTACACCCCGCCCGGGTCGCCGAGCTTGAGGCCCGCGCCCTCCCAGTCGGCCATCCGACGGAATCCCCTGACCTTGGCCTATGCCCTCTCCCCGGCCGGGGTGTTCCCATGCCGTTCAAGACGTTTCCCGCGCACGGGCCGGCCTGAATGGCCGCTAGAAGGCCGGAACGGGGTCTCGCCAGATGTCCATCGGAACGGCGCGGATCGCGCGTCCGTGTGCGTCCAGGATCCGGCCCATCCGTTTCACGGTGCGCAGCGAAACGCGGCGCTCGGCCAGCCGCAGGTCGGGGAACCTGCGGGCGAGTGCGGTTTCCAGCCGCTGGACGTCGGCGAGGGAGCGCTGCCAGACGGAAAGGATGAGGTTGTGCATGCCGGTGACGGCCACGCACAGCCGGATCTCGGGGAGTCTGGCGAGCTGGGGGCCGATCTCGTCGAGCCGGTCCGGGGGAAGGTCGGCCCGGAAGGTCGCCAGGACCGGCCGGCCGGCGTCGCGGGCGGCGATCTCGCAGCGGAAGCGGATCGCGTCGGAGGTGGCCAGCCGGTCGAGGCGGCGGCGCAGTGTGGAGTGGCTGAGTCCGGTGGCGGCGGCCAGCTCGGCTTGGTCGAGGCGGCCGTCGACGCCCAGTCTGATGAGCAACTCCCGGTCTTCTGCGCGGACTTCCGCTCGTACTCCGGACGGTGGCCCATTGCCTGCCGGGTGATCGTCGTGCAGCTCCACGCGCTGGGCGGGGTCCAGTGAGTCCAGTCGCCAGCGCTTCCCCTCGGCGTAGAAGCCGGTCGCCAGGTGGACCCGGACGGCGTCGACCCCGGGGAGTCGGCCAAGCCGTTCGGTGGTGTACCGGGAGACCGTCGCCAGATCGGTGAAGGCCGCGGTGACGACGAGGTCGCAGCCCTGGGAGTGGTGTTCGATGCTCATCACGTGCGGGTCCTCGGCCAGGTCGTCGGCGATCTGCCGGAGCCGGCCGGGAGCGCAGTCGAGGTCGAGGTAGGCGACGCACCCGCGGTCCTCGGGGTGCGGCAGACCGTAGGCGGTCACCCAGGCGATCCCGGCTTCCGAGAGCCGTCGCCAGCGGCGGGCCGCGGTGACCGGGCTGATCCCGAGGGCCTGACCGAGCAGCGACCAGGGCGCCCGGGGCCGCAGCTGCAGCGCGTTCACCAAGGCGAGGTCCAGCTCATCCACTGTCACATCGGCGCCGGTCACCGTCGACTGCCGGTGGATTCGTTCACTGGAGGGCCTCCTCATGGCGCGATCCTGCGAAATCGCGGGAAACTCCCGCCGCGAGATCCAGAATCACGGATCAAGATCGCTCTGCACAAGTTCCCGCCACACGCGGGTTCGATGGAGGTACCAGTGTCCCTGCACGACGACGCTCTCGCCCTGGCCCCGGACCTGGTCCGGCTCCGCCACGACCTGCACCGGTTCCCCGAGCTGGGCCTGGCTCTGCCGCGTACCCAGGAGCGGGTGCTGCAGGCCCTGGACGGACTGCCGCTGGAGGTGAGCCAGGGCTCCGCGCTGAGCTCGGTCACCGCGGTACTGCGCGGCGGCCGACCGGGGCCGGCGGTGCTGTTGCGCGGCGACATGGACGCTCTGCCGGTCGCCGAGAAGGCCCCGCTGGCGTTCGCCGCCGACAACGGTGCCATGCACGCCTGCGGGCACGATCTGCATACCGCCATGCTCGCGGGTGCCGCGCACCTGCTCGCCGGGCGGCGGAAGCAGCTCCACGGCGACGTGGTCTTCATGTTCCAGCCCGGCGAGGAGGGCTTCGACGGCGCGGGCGCCATGCTGGCCGAGGGGGTGCTGGACGCGGCAGGCAGGCGCCCGGTCGCCGCCTACGCCCTGCACGTGGTGTCGGCCATGACGCACGGGGAGTTCAGCTCCCGGCGCGGACCGATACTCGCCTCCTCCAGTGCGCTGCACGTCACCGTCCACGGTGCGGGCGGCCACGGCTCGGCACCGCATCGGGCCAAGGACCCCATCCCGGCGGCCTGCGAGATGGTCACCGCCCTGCAGACCATGGTGACCCGCCGCTTCGACGTGTTCGATCCAGTGGTGATCACCGTCGGGCTCCTCCAGGCCGGCACCCAGCGCAACGTGATCCCCGAGACCGCCCACTTCGAGGCGACCGTGCGCACCTTCTCCGCCGAGGCGCAGTCCAAGGTCGCCGACCACGTGGTGGAGCTGGTCCGGGCCGTCGCGGCCGCCCACGGCCTGCGGGCGGAGGTCGAGTACATTCGCGGGTACCCGGTGACCGTGAACGACGGGGCCGAGACCGACTTCCTGGCGGACACCGTCCGGGAGGTCTTCGGCGAGGAGCGCTTCCGGACGCTGCCGAACCCGGTCACCGCAGCGGAGGACTTCTCCCGGGTACTCGACGCCGTTCCAGGCTCGTTCGCGTATCTCGGCGCCGCCCCGAAGGGAACCGACCCCGACAACCTGCCGCCCAACCACTCGCCCTACGCGCAGTTCGACGACGCGGTGCTCCCCGACGGAGCCGCGCTCTACGCCGAACTCGCCACCCGCCGCCTCGCAGCCTGAACCCGTACACCAAGGAAAGAACGATCAAGCACATGACCGAACCGCGCGACGTGGTCGAGCAGCAGCTCGCCGCCTACAACAGCCACAACATCGACGCCTTCGCCGCCACCTATGCCCAGGACGTCGTCGTCCAACGGCGTGACGGCAGCCAACTGCAGGGCCGTCAAGCCCTGCGTGACCACTACACCGGCCAATTCGCCAAGGGCCGCTGCCGGGCGGAGATCGTGGGGCGGCTCAGCGAAGGCGACTGGGTGGTCGACCAAGAACTCGCCCACGGCCTGGCCGACGATCCGATCCGCACCCTGGTGGCCTACCGGGTGCGCGAAGACCTGATCGACCGCGTCGACTTCCTCGGCTGAGCAGCACACTCCCGTACGCGGCCACCGGCGACGGCTGCCAGAACCCACCGGGGTTTCGGGCCGGACGGAGCCTACCGACGAGGGCGCGGCGGCAGCGGGAGGAAGCCGCTGGTGCGGGCGGTGTACTCGGCCCAGCCGGGGCGGTCGGCCCCCAAGTGCCGTTCCAGCATGGGCTTTCCGCTGCCGAAGGCCAGCAGGTACGTCATCAGCAGCGGGCTGAGCACGAACGCCCAGCCGGTCGGGCTGTCGGCGCCGAGCAGGAAGAGGCCCCACCAGACGCAGGCGTCGCCGAAGTAGTTGGGGTGGCGGGTGTAGCGCCACAGGCCGCGGTCCATGATCCGGCCCCGGTTGCCGGGGTCGGCCTTGAACCGTGCCAACTGCCCGTCCCCGACGGTCTCGAAGGCGAGTCCGACCGCCCACACCGCGGTGCCCGCCCAGGCGAGCGCCCCGGGCGGGCCGGGCAGGTACTGGGCGGCCTGGACGGGCAGCGAGACGAACCAGACGATGGCCGCCTGGAGCAGGAAGACGATCCGCAGCGCGTACCGGGTGCGGGCCGGGCCGGCGGGTGCGCGGGCGAGCATCCGGGCGTAGCGCGGGTCCTCGGGGGCGCCCCGGGCGCGCCACCACAGGTGGACGGAGAGCCGTACGCCCCACATCGTGACGAGGACGGTGACCAGCACTCGGCGCCCGGTGTCGCCGTGCCCGGCGGACAGTGCCAGGCCGGTCAGCGCGATCGCGGCGAAGGCCAGGCCCCAGGCGACGTCGACGCCCCGGTACCGCCCGGAGCGCAGGCCGACGGCGAAGGCGGCGAGCATGACGGCGAGGGCGACACCGGCGGTGGCGGCGAGGTTGAGGCCGAAGGCCGCGGCGTTCACGCCCGCGCCCCGTACGGGCCCGGCACGGTGCCGCCGTCGCGGGTCAGCAGCAGCTGGTGCACGTTCAGGTAGCCGGTGCGGAAGCCGGCTTCGGAGTAGCCGAGGTAGAGCTCCCAGGTGCGGCGGAACACCTCGTCGAAGCCGAGGGCGGCGGCCTCCGGCCACCGTTCGGTGAAGCGCTCGCGCCACAGCCGCAGGGTCTCGGCGTAGTGCGGGCCGTAGGCGTCGGCGCGGTCCACCCGCAGTCCGGTGCGGGCGGCGGTGTCGGTGATCGCCCGCAGCGAGGGGATCTGGCCGCCGGGGAACACGTACTTGAGGATCCAGGTGTAGGTGCGGCTGCTGGCGAGCATCCGGTCGTGGGGCATGGTGATGGCCTGGAGGGCGATCCGGCCGCCGGGGGCGAGGACCCGGTCGAGGGTGGCGAAGTACTCGGGCCAGAACGGGCGGCCGACGGCCTCGATCATCTCCACGCTGACCACCGCGTCGTACCGGCCCCGGGCCGAGCGGTAGTCGCAGAGCCGGACCTCGGCCCGGTCGGCCTGTCCGGCGTCGGCGATCCGGCGGCGGGCGAGCGCGAGTTGCTCCTCGGAGAGGGTGAGGCTGACCACCCGGGCGCCGCGGGCGGCGGCGCGGACGGCGAGTTCGCCCCAGCCGGTGCCGATCTCCAGCAGCCGGGTGCCGGGGCCGACGGCGGCGAGGTCGAGCAGCCGGTCGATCTTGCGGTGCTGCGCGGCGGGCAGGCCTTCCCTGGTCGCGGTCGGCCGGGCGCCCGGGGCGTCGGGGAAGAGGCCGGCGGAGTAGGTCATGGTCGGGTCGAGGAAGAGCGCGAACAGCTCGTTGGAGAGGTCGTAGTGGCGGTGGATGTTGCGCCGGGCGTTGCCGGGGGTGGACAGCTCCGCGCGGGGCGGGCGCCGGACGTAGAACCGGCGCAGCCACCGGGTGCCCCTGGGCACCAGGGCTTCGGGGGCGGCGGCCAGGGCGGTGAGCAGCGCGACGGGGTCGGGGCTGTCCCAGTCACCGGCCTGGTAGGACTCGCCGAAGCCGATCAGGCCGCCGGTGCCGAGGCGGTGCAGGAAGGCCTTCGGGTGGTGCAGGCGCAGCACCGGGGCGTCGGGGCCTGGATCCAACTCGTCTTTCATGCCCGGAAGTTCGAGCCGGATGCCCTGCCGGGCGGCGGCCCGGCGCAGCACGCGTGCGGCGATCGCGGCGCGCAGCGGGGCGTGCGGCACCCGGGCGACGTCCGGCCAGCGGGCGGGGTCGACGACGGGGGTCGGCCGGGCGGGGGCGGTCGGCGCGGTGGTGCTCGGCGCGGTGGCACTCCACTGGGTCGTGCTGGTCTGGGTGGTGCTGGTCATGCGGTGGGCACCTCTTCCGTGGCCGGGTCCGGGTGGACGGGCAGGCCGCGCAGCCACAGCCGGATGCCCTGGTAGCGGATGTGCAGGCTGACGGCCCAGGTCGCGAACGGGTGCCGGAGTGCCGCCCGCAGCAGGGTGCGGGGGCCGGCCGGGCGGGCGGTGCCGTGCACGGTGGCGGTGAACGCGTGGCCGTCCGGCCGGTCGAGCCGGACGGTGAGGTCGAGGCGTTCGCCCGGCGGGGGCAGGGACATCCGGTAGTGGCCGTCGACCGGGAAGAACGGGGAGACGTGGAACTCCTTGGGCGTCCCGGCCCGGCCGGCCGCGTCCGGGTGGAGCAGGTACCGGTGCCGGCCGCCGTAGGTGTTGTGCACCTCGGCGACGGCGCAGCGCACCCGGCCCTGCGGGTCGTGGCACCAGTAGACGGTCAGCGGGTTGAACACGTGCCCGAGGGAGCGGGCCTGGGTCAGCATCAGGACGCGGCCGTCGCCGAGCCGTACGCCGTGGCCGGCCAGGAAGTGCTCCAGGTCCTGACGTATCGTCATGTCACTTTCCGTGCGGTCGATCGCGTGGTCGCGGGCCCGGAAGGCGGCCAGCGGGCGCAGCGGCCACGGGATCGGCGGCAGGTGGTCCGGGTCGACCAGCCAGAGGTAGCCGCGGTGGCGGAAGACCCGTCGGGGTGCGGCGCGGACGTGGGTGGTCCGGGTCTCGTAGAGCACGGCGCCCCAGGGGCCGGGGAGGGGGTTCACGGCGCGACCGCCCCCAGCAGGGCCCGGGCCGCCTCGACGCCGGAGCGGCAGCCGTCCTCGTGGAAGCCCCAGCCGTGGTAGGCGCCGGCGAACGCGGTGCGGCCGGTGGTGAGTTCGGGCAGCCGGCGCTGGGCGGCGACGGTCCGGGCGGTGTACACCGGGTGCTCGTAGACGGTGCGGGAGACGACCAGTTCCTCCGGGATCGGGTGCTGGCGGTCCTCGTTGAGGGTGACCAGGTAGTCCTCGGCGGTGTCCAGGCGCAGCAGCCGGTTGAGGTGGTAGCTGACCCGCACGCGGTCGGCGGGGGCGGTGCAGTGCGGCATCCGGTAGTTCCACGATCCGCGCGCCGAGCGGGCCCGGGGCAGTACGGAGGGGTCGCGGTGCAGCACGGTGGGGTTGCGCGAGTAGCCGAAGGCGCCGAGGACCTCCAGTTCGGCGTCGGTCGGGTCGGCGAGCAGTTGCAGGGCCTGGTCGGCGTGGGTGGCGATGACCACGGCGTCGGTCTCGGTGCGGCGCCCGTTCCCGGAGACCACGGTGACGCCGTCGGGGTGCCGGCGCACCAGCCGGACGGGGGCGGAGCGGTGGACGGCGCCGAGCCGCTCGGCGATCCGATCGACGTAGCTGCGGGAGCCGCCGACGACGGTGCGCCAGGTCGGCGAGCCGGTCACCCCGAGCAGGCCGTGGTTGTCGAGGAAGGCGAACAGGTACCGGGCCGGGTAGTCGCCCGCAAGGTCGGGGGCGCAGGACCACACGGCGGAGACCAGCGGGGTCATGAAGTGGTTGACGAAGTACGGCGCGAACCGCCCGGCGGCGAGGAACTCCCGCAGGCTCGGGTCGCCCGCCGCCGGGTCGGCGAGGAGCCGGCGGGCGAGCCGGTGGAAGCGCGGCACCTCGGCGAGCATCCGCAGGTACCGGCCGCGCACCACGGCGTCGGGGCGGGCGAACAGCCCGGCCGGCCCGCGCGCACCGGCGTACTCCAGGCCGCAGCCGTCGCAGCGCACGGACATGCTCATCTCGCTGTCCTGGGTGCGGACGCCGAGTTCGGCGAACATCCGGACCAGGTGCGGGTACGTGCGCTCGTTGTGCACCAGGAAGCCGGTGTCCAGGGCCAGTTCACGGCCGTCCGGCCCGGTGGCCCGCTGGGTGTGGGCGTGCCCGCCGAGCCGCCCGTCGGCCTCGAACAGCTCCACCTCCACCCCGGAGCGCGACAGCTCGTACGCGGCCGTGAGTCCGGCGACACCGGCCCCCACCACCGCCACCCGTCGGCCGGGCGGCCCGCCGCGCGTCACCCGGAACCGTCCGGAGGTGGTGTCGACCGTCGTCACGAGGGCCCCTCTCTGCCCAGGGCGCGCGCCTGCGGCCCTGTCGGTGGTCTGCACCCGTTGTTCGGAGCCGGCGGCGGCCCGGATTGGTCGGCGGCGGTCCGCTCGGCGCTACGGCGTGCGGCGGGCCTGGACCAGGACGCGGCCGGCCAGCGCGCCGGCGTACACGGTGTAGCCGACGCCGATCAGCCAGGACTGGACGATCAGCACCGTGCCCACCGTCCCGTAGGAGACGGCGTTGGACACCAGCAGGGGCGCGAAGACCAGCCGGGAGAAGAGCCGGAGCCCGGCCAGCGCCACCATGGTGGCGACGGCTCCCGGCAGCAGGTCCCTGGCCGGGACGCGTCCGGCGAGCAGCAGGCGCTGGAGCCACCAGAACAGCAGGATGCCGCCGACGGTCGTCGCGGCGATCCGGACGGTCGGTTGGACGGCCGAGTGGCGCCACGGCGTGCCGCTCAGGGCGGCGACCACGATGTAGCCGGTCAGTGCGGCCAGCCCGAGGGTCTGGCGCCAGACGGTGTGCCACGGCCCGCGGTCGAGCTCCCAGATGCGTTCGTAGACCCCCTGGATCGCGGCCATCAGCGAGACCCCGAAGACGGCCAGCGCGGCGAGGCCGAAGCCCGTGGTGGTGCTGAGCACCTGGCCCCGGGAGACGAAGAGCCGGTGCACGGCGGCGGCGCCCTGTCCGGACAGGCCCAGGCCGTCCGTGATCCACTCGGCGATCCCGGTGCCGCGCGCCGGGAAGGCGGCGGCGATGACGATCAGCAGCGGGACGAGGGTCACGAAGAACAGCGCGGCGAAGGCCATCGAGCGCTGGAGCAGTTCGACCGTACGGCCCTGTTCCCACACGCTCCGGGCCACCAGCCGCGCCAGCTGCCACCAGGTACGGACGGGCGGTTCGGCCCGGCCGCGACGGGACACCTCAGCCGCCCGGGGCAGCGGGCGGCGACGGTCGGTTCAGGCGCACTGGATCCTCCCTGTTCACGGCACCCGCTGATCTCGGCACCCGTCGTTCCTGGTGCCCGCTGTTCTCGGCACCCGTTGGCGCATCCCGTCAGGATGCCACCGACGGGCCGCCCCGGCGCTCGACCGGGCCGTCGGTGTACCGGAGCAGGGGCGGGGTTACCCGGCGGTGCCCGCCGCCGCCCGCGCTACAGTCCCCCCATGAGCGATCCGGTGCACCCTCCGTTCGGAAACTTCACGGCCGTCCTCCCGGCGCTGGAGGTCTGCGAGGAGCTCGCCGCCCCCGTGGCCGACGCCCTCAAGAACTGGGACGCACGGGAGGCAGCCGAGTCCGTGCTGTACGTGGACACCGACCCCGAGAAGGCGGACACGGCGGTGTTCTGCGAGTTCTACGCGGTACCGCCGGAGCTCTCCGCGAACTGCGTGGTGGTCGCGGCCAAACGCGGCGGGGAGGTCACCCTGGCCGCCTGCCTCGCCCTCGCCACCACCCGGGTGGACGTGAACAAGGCCGTCCGTACCCACCTGGGAGCGCGGAAGGCGTCGTTCGCACCGATGGACACCGCGGTCGACCTGACCGGCATGGAGTACGGCGGCATCACCCCCGTCGGCCTGCCCGGCACCTGGCCACTGCTCATCGACGAGGCGGTGGCCGCGGCCGACGCCGTCCTGATCGGCAGCGGCCGACGCCGGGGCAAGCTCATCCTCCCCGGTTGGGCCCTGGCCCGGCTCCCGGGCGCCGAGGTGCTGGCAGGCCTGGCCACCTGAGAGCCCGCACCGCCACGCCCTCCCAGCGCCCCGATCGCAGCACCACGATCACAGCGTGCGCAGGGCCCGCTCGCACTCCTGGCACCGCCGGTCGGCGAGCACGGGCGGGTACCAGGGATCCCCGGGCCGGGTCGGCCGGTAGTGGGCGTGCTCCATCGGTCCGGTCTCCACCCCGCACAGCGTGTACGGCTGCGGATCCTCCGGAACATCGGGATCGGCCCCGGCGGCGTGCACCGCGAACACGGCGGGTTCGACACCCTCCGCGCCGATGGCCCCGTCGGATTCCAGCTCGAAGAGCACAATGATCGATCCCATGCCCTGAGCCTCGATCATCCCTCCCGGGCCCACCTCCGGGGGTGGGCCGACGGTGGACCGATCACCACCGAGCCTTCCGCGGCGGGCAGCGCCTGGCGGCGGCCCGGCGGGGCGGGCGGGGTGCAGGAACACCTCGTCGGTGTAGCACCAGGCCCAGTCGTCGCCGGGCCGGAGGGAACGGGCGATGTGGTGCCCGTCGGTGGTGCGGGCGTGGTGGTGGGCGTGCTGCCCGGGTGAGCTGTCGCAGCAGCCGACGTGTCCGCAGCTCAGACAGGCCCGTAGGTGCACCCAGGTCCGGCCGGTCCGCAGGCACTCCTCGCAGCCCGGGACGGGGTTGGCGGGGGCCTCCCGGAGCCCGTCCAGGTGGTCGCAGGTGTGCTGGACGACCAGGCCCGGGTCGACCGCGACACGCCATGCGCGCCGGTCGTTCATGCCGGCCGGGTTCCCGGCCCGGCCAGGTCGGCCAGCACCTCCCGGGCCGCCCGGGCGCCCGAGGCGAGTGCCCCCTGCACCGAGCCGGTGGCCCGGTGGTCCCCGCACACGTAGCGCCCCGGCGCGAACCGGGTGGTGCGGCTGAGCAGGAGCGGCGCCGGTCCGGCCGGGAGCGCCTCGGCGATCCGGTACTCCTCCAGCTGCTCCCAGGCCGAGGTGTCCGCCCCGTACAGCGCGCCGGCCCGGACCCGGGCCGCCCGCTCGTCCGCGTCCGTTCCCAGGACCGAGGTCGACACCAGCGCCCGCCCGTCCGGTGAGCAGCCGGGGACGACCTCCGACAGCACCACCGTGTTCAGCACCTGCCGGTCCGCGTCCACGACCAGCGTCGGCTCGGGCAGGGGGCTGACCGGCGCCGCGTGGTAGAAGGTCGTCACCGCCCGCGCCGCCGGCACTTCCAGGCCCGGCAGCAGCCGGGTGGCCTGCGCCATCCCGGTCGCCACCACGACCGCGCGGGTCCGCAGGACCGGGCCGTCCGCGAGCGCCACCCCGCCGGCCGCCACCCGTTCCACCCGGGTGCCGCACACCAGTCGGGCCGTCGGCAGCCGGGCCGCCAACTGCCGCGGCACCGCCCCGATGCCGTCCTGCGGCAGGCACAGGCTCCCGCGCAGCATGCTGCGCCACACCAGGTGGAACAGCCGGCTGGAGGTGTCCAGCCCCTCCTCCAGGAACACCCCGGCCAGGAACGGGCCGAGCACCTCGTCGACGGTGCGGCGCGACACCCCGGCCCGGCGCAGCGCGCGGCCGGTGCCGGTCTCCGGCAGGCGCTTGAGCAGGGCGGCGGGCAGCGCCGCGTCCCCCGCCGCCAGCAGCCCCAGTGCGGCCAGGTCGCGCAGCGGCAGCAGCCTGCCGGGCAGCAGGTCACCGGCCTGGCCCGGGCGCCTGGTGGGATCGACCACCCGGCGCGCGCCCCGGGCGTCGGCCAGCAGGAACCCGGGGGTGAACGGGCGCAGCCCCAGCGCGCCCAGCTCCAGCCGCCGCCTGACCTGCGGGTAGGCGGTGTTGAACACCTGGAAGCCGCGGTCGAGGCGGAAGCCCCGGACCACGTGGGTGCGCATCCGTCCGCCCACCTCGTCGGCGGCCTCCACGACCAGGACGTCCCGTCCGGCCTCGGTCAGGTCCATCGCGCAGGCCAGACCGGCCAGGCCCGCGCCGACCACGACCACTTCCGCCGCTGCCTCTCCTCGCATCCTGCTCACCGGCTTCCTGTCGGGTACGGGCCGCACCGCGGGCCGTGGTGGCCCGCCGGGCGCGGGGGTGCCGTCGGGCGCGGGGGTGCGCCATCGGCCGTCCTCTTTTCGGAGCCCGGTGGCCGAACGGATTGGATCCGGCGGTCCGGCAATCCGGCACGGCGCGCGGCAACGAATGCCCGGTGCACCCGCGCACCCGGCGGCGAACGGGAGGACCCATGCCGCGCTCCTGGGAGCAGCTACAGATCCACTACCGGCCCGACGTGCCCGACGTGCCCGACGCCGGGGTGCTCCTGCTGCCGGGCGGCCGCTCGGACGGCCTCGCACCGCCTCGTCGCGCGAACCTGCCGGCCCTGCGCATGGCGCTGTTCGCCCGGGCCCTGCGCCGCCCCCTCCCCCGTGCCGTCGTCGCGTCCGTGCGCTACCGCCACCGCGGCTGGAACGGGGCCCGCGCCGATCCCGTGACCGACGCACGGGCCGCGCTGGACGAGCTGGCGGAACTCGTTCCGGGGGCTCCGCTGCTGCTGGTCGGCCACTCCATGGGCGCCAGGGCCGCCCTGGCCGCCGCCGGCCGCCCCTCGGTGGTCGGGGTGGTCGCGCTGGCCCCGTGGTGCCCGCCCGGCGATCCGGTGGACCAGCTGGACGGCCGGCGGGTGCTCGTCCTGCACGACGCGGCGGACCGCGTCACCTCGGCCGCCCTGGCCTGGGAGTTCGCCCATCGAGCCGCGGCCGCGGGGGCCGTCGTCGAGGCCGTCCTCATGACCCGGGGCGGTCACACGATGGTGCGCGGCGCACGCGACTGGCACCGGCTGACCGCGGAGTTCGCGGCCACGGTCCTGGGCGGCGCGAAGGCACCGGGATCGTGGCCCCCTCCGTAGACCCCTCCGTAGACCCCTCCGTAGAGCCCTTCGCAACCCCGCCGGCACCGAACAACCGGGTGGCGGACGCACGGGCGGCGGGCTCTCGGCACACCTCGAAACTCGATGGGAGACCTGATGATCAGTGTGGAGCGCACCGTGTTCGTCGACCGTCCGCCCGGGGAAGTCCTGCGCTACCTGGCCGACTTCGGGCACACGCCGCAGTGGGATCCGGGTACCGAGAGCTGCACGCGCCTGGACTCCGGCCCGGTGGCGGAGGGGGCGTGCTGGCGCAACGTCTCGCGGTTCCGGGGGCGGCGCACCGAACTCCGCTACTCCCTGGAGCACTACGGCCCGGACCGGCTGGTGTTCGTCGGACGCAACCGCACCGTCACGGCCACGGACGACATCACCGTCCGGGCGTCCGCCCCGGGCACGGTCGTGCGCTACCGAGCGTCGCTGCGGTTCAACGGCCTGGCCCGTCTCGCCGCTCCGTTCCTGCGGGCGGAGTTCGAGCGCCTCGCGGACGCGGTGGCGGCGCGCCTGCCCGTCGTACTGGCGGGCCCGTGACCGCTGGTCACGGGCCCGACCCGTGTCCCTTCCGGGCCCGCCGGTAGCCCCCCTGGTGAGCGGGGGCTACCGGCGGGACGCGGCCGGAACGGGTCAGGAGGTGGGCATCAGGACGGTGTCGACGATGTACACCGTGGCATTGGCGGTCTGGACGTTGCCGCACAGGACCTTGGCGTCGCCGTTGACGGTGAAGTCGGGGCTGGCACCGGTGACCGTGACGTTGCCGGTCTCCAGGGTCTTGTGCGCGCCGGTGAGGTCGCTGGGGGCGAGGCGCTGGGGGGCGACGTGGTAGGTGAGGATCTTGGTGAGCTTCTCCTTGTCGGCGAGGACGGCGTCCAGGGTGGCCTTGGGGATCTTGGCGAAGGCGTCGTTGGTCGGCGCGAACACCGTGATGTTCTGCGCGGAGTTGAGGGTGTCGACGAGCCCGGCCTGCTTGACGGCGGCCACCAGGGTGGACAGCAGCGGGTTGTTGGAGGCGGCGGTGGCGACCGGGTCCTTGGCCATGCCGGTGAAGGACCCGGCGCCGTCCTTGGGCACGGCGCCGCAGGCCGTCCCGAACGGCTGGTCGCTCACGGCGGCGCCGGCCGCCGTCGCGGGGGCGGCGGCCGAGGACGGCGCGGCGGCGGGGGCCTTGGCGGCGGAGGACGATCCGGAGCCGCTGCTGCAGGCCCCGAGGCCGAGGGCGAGCGCGGTCGCGGCGAGGAGCGCGGTGACCGCGTTGCGGCGCGGGGCGGTGACGTTCATGGAAGGGATCTCCTTGCGGGGGTGGAACGGTCGGCCCTTCGGGCGGACCGCACCGGCGGGTGCCGGTGACATGAAGGTGGTCTGGTGGTTGCCGGGCGGGCCGGTCGGGGCTCTCAGGTGACGGTGACGACGACGCTGTGCCAGCCGGTGGCGCCGGACGGGAAGGGGGCGGCCCGCTCCTCGGTCTGGACGGCGCCGTCGGCATCGGTCGCACGGACCTCGATCCGGTGGGTGCCTGGTCTGGCACCGGCCCAGCTGTGGGTCCATTGCCGCCACAGGTCCGGGCCGGCGTCGTCGGCGAGCCGCGCCTGCTGCCAGGGGCCGCCGTCGACGCGGACCTCGACGGCGGCGATCCCCCGGTGCGTCGCCCAGGCGGTTCCGGCCACCGTGACCTCGCCCGCGGGGACCCGGGCGAACGGCGCCGGGACCTCGATCCGCGAGGCGGTGCGGACCGCGCCGGTGCGGTCCCAGCCCCGGCGCACCCAGTACGGGTCGTACGCGGCGAAGGTGGTGACGTCCAGATCGACGAGCCATTTGGTGGCGGAGGCGTAGCCGTAGAAGCCGGGGACGACGCTGCGGCAGGGGAAGCCGTGGGCGACGGGCAGGGCCTCGCCGTTCATCGCGACCGCCAGCAGCGCGCGCCGGCCGTCGAGGACCGACTCCAGTGGTGTGCCGATGGTCATGCCGTCCTGGGAGCGGCCGACCAGTTGGTCGGCCCCGGGGCGCACCCCGGCCCGGCGCAGTAGGGCCGGGAGGGAGGCGCCGAGCCAGCGGGTGGTGCCGGCGTAGGGGCCGCCGACCTCGTTGGAGACGCAGGTCAGCGTGTGGTCCAGTTCCTCCAGCGGCTCGTGCAGGAGGTCGTCGAAGGTGAGCAGGAGCGGGTGGTCGACGAGGCCCCGGATGCGCAGGGCCCAGCGTCGGGGATCGATGCGGGGGAGGGTGAGGGCGGTGTCCACCCGGTAGAAGTCCGCGTTCGGGGTGACGAACGGGGACAGGCCCGGGACCTCGGGCCGCACCGCGGTGGGCGGTGGCGGCAGCGGTCGGGCGGCGGGTGGGATCCGGACGGCCGCGCGCAGTGCCCCGATGTCGTAGCGGCGGTCCGCCAGGACCCGGCCGCCGACACCGGCGAGTGCGCCGGCGGTGATCGTCGCGCCGGTGGCGGCCAGCAGGGCCCGGCGGCCGGTGTGCTGGGGCGGGGCGGGTTGCTCCTGCTGCGCGGGGTCGTCGTCCGAAGACGCGGTCGGCGCGCTCGTACGCGCCGGGGGCGCGGCCGCCCGGTTCATGCGCGACAGGCCGAGGACGGTGAGCGCGCCGACCGCACCCGACGCAAGGGCGGGTGCGGCGTCCGCGGCGCCCGCCCCGGACCGGGAGAGAGCGGCCCAGGCACCCAGCAGGCCGAAGGCCGCGAAGACCGTCGCTCCGCTCCTTGGACGGCGGGCGGACAGCCAGCCGGTGAGAGCGGCGAGCAGCGCCGTCGTCAGGAGGATTCCGCCGAGCAGCACCGCCTTGTCCTGGGTGCCGAAGGTGCGAACGGCGTACTCCTTCAACGGAGTCGGCGTCAGGTCGATCGCCGTCGAGCCGACCGCGATGACCGGCGCACCGTCAGGTCCGGTCACGGCGGCGACCAGTTCGCCCGCCCCGAGCGCGGCCACCGCCGCGGCCACCCCGGCCGCCGCGGCCGCACCAGCACGCGCCAGTCGCGTCCAGCGTCGGACCGAAGGTGGCGGGGGCGGGGCTGCGTTGGTGTTCACACCCGCCATTCGGCGGCCGCCAGGGCCCGGATGGGTGCCACTTCCGGATCACCCCGAAGGGTGACCCCGGCCGAACCGGTTGACGAGGCACCAACGGCGGCACGCCCACCCGCGCCGAATCGCGGGCCCACCACGACTCCGCCCGACCCCGGTGGGCACCGCGCGCCACCGTCCGAAAACAGACGGTTGTCGGTAATGAACGGTTGTGTTCCCTATCTCCCCGGGGCTACGGTCGGTGGTAGCGAACGGACTCCGTTCACTCATCCTCGTTCGACCCCACGCCATTGGGGGACCCTGCCATGGCAACCTCGCGCTCCCTGGCGCTCGCCCCTCCCGCGTCCGCACGACGCGGCCAGCACCCGGGGATAGCCCTCACCGTCATCGCGGCCACCCAGCTGATGGTGGTCCTGGACATCACGATCGTGAACATCGCCCTGCCGCACATCCAGCAGGCCCTGAGCTTCTCCACCACCAACCTGTCCTGGGTGATCAACGCCTACACGCTGACCTTCGGCGGGCTGCTGCTGCTCGGCGGGCGGGCGGGCGACATCCTCGGGCGCCGGCGGGTGTTCATCGTCGGCGTGCTGGTGTTCAGCTTCGCCTCGCTGCTCGGCGGCGTCGCCCAGTCCTCGTCCTGGCTGCTGGCGGCCCGGGCGTTGCAGGGCGTGGGCGGGGCGATCGCCTCGCCCACCGCGCTGGCCCTGATCGCCACCAACTTCAAGGAGGGCCCGGAGCGCAACCGGGCCTTCGGCGTCTACTCGGCCGTGGCCGGTGCGGGCGGGGCGGTGGGCCTGCTGCTCGGCGGCATGCTGACCTCCTGGCTGTCCTGGCGGTGGGTGCTGTTCGTCAATGTGCCGATCGGCATCGCGATCGCCCTGTTGGCGCCGCTCTACATCAACGAGTCCGAACGCCACCCCGGGCGCTTCGACCTGCCCGGCGCGTTCACCGCCACGGCGGGCATGGTCTCCCTGGTGTACGGCTTCATCCGGGCCTCCGACCACGGCTGGACGGACGCCGTCACCCTCACCTCCTTCGCCCTCGCGGTGGTGCTGCTGTCCGCGTTCGTCGTCAACGAGCGGCGGGTCCCGCAGCCGATCACCCCGCTGCACCTGCTGCGCGACCGCAACCGCTCCGGCGCGTACGGGCTGATGCTGTGCGTGGCCGCGACGATGTTCAGCATCTTCTTCTTCATCACCCTGTTCGTGCAGGAGATCCTCGGGTTCAGCCCGCTGCGGGCCGGGTTCGCCTTCCTGCCGATCAGCGTGGCCATCGTCGGCGCCGCCCAGTTCGCGGCGCGCAACCAGATCCGGTGGGGCCCGAAGCCCTTCCTGGTCGCCGGGTCGGCGCTGGTCCTCAGCGGGGTGTTCTGGGCGACCCGGATCGACATCCACAGCACCTACGTCGGCGGGATCCTCGGGCCGACGCTGCTGTTCGGCTTCGGGATGGGCTCGATCTTCGTCCCGGTGATGCTCACCGTCGTCTCGCACGTGGCCCCGCACGAGACCGGGGCGGCCACCGGCAGCCTCAACGCCATGCAGCAGGTGGGCGGTTCGCTCGGGCTCTCGATCCTGGTCACGGTGTACGGCACGGCCAGCCGCAACGAGGCCCGGCAGCAGGTCGGGGCGTTCCTGCGGCAGGCCACCCCGCAGCAGGCCCTCCGGTTCAGGGCGACCGGCACGCTCCCGGCGCCGTACTCCTCGAACGTCCTGGTGCACGGCATCACCAGCGCCTTCCAGATGGGCCTGGTCTTCGCGGCGCTGGCCGTCGTCATCGCGGTGTTCGTCATCAAGGTGCGGCCGGCGCCGGCGGCATCGGACGTCAGCCCTTCGGGGGGCGGTACTTGACAGGGCGTCGGGGCGTCCAGGACAGTCCTTAGCGCACATGGTTTTCATCTTCGTTAACCATTTCCCCGTGCGTGCCCCCGGGCGCGCCCCCGCGAAAGAGGACCCCCATGTCGCTCGACGTCTCCCCCGCCCTGCTCGACCAGGCCCGCGACGGCCGCGTCGACCAGGCCGACTTCCTCGACACCGTCCGCGCCTCGCTCCCGTACGCCTACCAGGTCGTCGCCGGGCTCAGCACCGAACTCTCCGACGGCGAGGCCGAGTTCACCACCGACAACACCACCCCCAGCGACGAGCAGCGGGCCCAACTGCTGCGCGCCCTGGCCAGCAACGCCATCCGCGGCAGCCTGGAGGAGCACTTCGGCGTGAAGCTCGCCTTCGTCAACTGCCACCGCGTCGGCGCCTTCCGGCCCGGCTCCGAGGACAGCGCGGCGTACCGCGAGTTCACCTCGCTGCACAACCAGATCCGCAACCAGAGCCCGGAGCTGCGCAGCTGCTGACCGGCGCGCGGCCGGAACGGGCGCCCACCCGCTCCCCGGGTGGGCGCCCGTCCCGCGACGCACCGGCGCCCGTTGCGCCGTGTTGCCCCGCGTTACGGCCCGTTGTCCGGATCGCGCGCCGATCTTGTGGCACCGCGCGCGGTCTGCGTACGGTCGACGGGCACCACCCGTCCGGCCCTCCGGGGCCGCAAGACCCCCGCGGAGCCGCCACCATGCCGCCCTCCCCCCGCCCGCTGCGGAAACTCGGCTTCCTCACCATCGGCCTCTTCGACGAGGCGGACCCGCGCCGGGGCCACGAGTCCACCCTCGACCTGATCACCCTCGGCGAACGGCTCGGCTTCGACAGCGCCTGGCTGCGCCACCGCCACCTCCAGTTCGGGATCTCCTCCCCGGTCGCGGTCCTCGCCGCCGCCACCCAGCGCACCAGCCGCATCCAGCTCGGCACCGCCGTCACCCCGCTCGGCTGGGAGAACCCGCTGCGGCTCGCCGAGGACCTCGCCACCGTCGACCTGCTCTCCGGCGGCCGGCTCAACCCCGGGTTCAGCGTCGGCCCGCCCGTCCACTACGAGCACGTGCGCAGCGCGCTCTACCCCGACACCGGGGAGCACGAGGACTTCTCCCCCGCCCGCGCCGAGCGCTTCCTCGCCCTGGTCCGCGGCGAGAACGCCTCCGACTTCGCCGGCACCGAGGGCATCGAGGTGTACTCGCGCCGGGTCCAGCCGCACTCCCCCGGCCTCGCCGACCGGCTCTGGTACGGCGCCGGCAGCCTGCGCTCGGCCCGCTGGGCCGGCGAACAGGGGATCAACCTGCTGACCAGCAGCGTGGTCAAGCCCGAACCCGGTGACGACGCACCGGACTTCGCCGCCATCCAGGCCGAGCAGATCCGCGCCTTCCGGGCCCACCACCCCGACGGCGAGCGCGCCCGGGTCTCCCAGGGCCTGGTGGTCATCCCCACCGACGGCGCCAGCCCCGAACAGCGCGCCAGGTACCAGGCCTACGCGCTCTCCCGCACCCCGCGCACCCTCACCCCGCAGGGCCCGAACCGGCTGCTCTTCGCCCCCGACCTGGTCGGCAGCTCGGCCGAACTCGCCGAACGCCTGCACGCCCACGCCGGCTTCCGGGAGGTGGACGAGGTCGCCTTCGCGCTCCCGTTCGACTTCGAGCCCGAGGACTACACCCAGATCCTCACCGACCTCGCCACCCGCCTCGGCCCGGCCCTCGGCTGGACCCCGCCGACGGCCGGGTAGCAAGGCCGGGTAGCAAGGCTAGGTAGCACGCCCGGGCCGAGCGGCGGATCCAGTGGGCCGACCGGCCCACTCGGGCCGGCCGGACGTTCCACGATCTCCGGGAACCGAGCCGCAACCGCCCCCCGGCCGGGCACGTCCCAGCGGATACGAACGGCCCACCGGCCGGACGACACCACTGGGGGGAACCATGATCGAACCACGGGACGCCGCACCCGCGCCGTCCGCCCTGCAGACCTGCCCCGGCTGCGCCCGGACCGACCAGGTCCGCAGTGTTCCGGCCGTCCACCTCGCGGGCCGGGACACCGTCACCGTCCACTCCCGGGACAGCGACGGCAACCGCCGGACCCGGACCCGGGAGGTCACCAGCCCGCTCGCCCGGGCCCTGGCGCCCGCCCCGGAGAAGCGCCCCGAGCGCGTCCCGGCCGTCCTCGGCGTCCCCGCCCTGGTCGCGGCTGGGTTCCTGTACTTCGTCGCCGACTCACAGAGCAGGTACGAGGACTCCAGCGCCAAGATGCTCGCCGGATCCTCCCTCGCCCACCTCTCGGACTCCTCCGAATCCGACTCCTTCTACCTGTTCTCCGGGATCGCGTTCTGCCTCGCGCTCGCGCTGTTCGTCACGGCCGCGCTGCTCTGGGCCAGGAGCAGCCGCGAACTCGCCGGCCGCCCGCAGGCCGAGCGGCTGTGGGCCACGGCCTGGTACTGCGCCCGCTGCGGGACCGCCCACTTCCCGCCCACCGCCGGACAGGGTGCGGGCGCGGTCACCCTCCCGGAGTTCCGGCGCCGGATCTGGACGGCGGGCGGGTACGGCCACCTGGTGGACCGGTACCGCGACTGACGTCGGCCCGGGGCCCGGAAGGGTGTGCGCGGGCGGGCGGACCGGCCGGGCCGGCGCGGCGCCTGCGGCCGATCGGTTGATTCTGCGCTGCGCGTGACAGTCCTTCCCCGCCGGTGCCGAAGCGTTGCTGACATCTTGTTGGGCGGCGCTCCCGGTGCGCCGCTCCCGGTGTGCCGCTCGCGGTGCGTCGTCCGCGGTGCACCGGGAGCGGCTTCGGCAGCGGCCTCCGGAAGGTGTGATCATGCAGGCGCCTCTCACCGACAGCACCGTGGACCGTCCGCCGCGGCAGTCCGGCCCCGGGGAGCGGGCCACCCGCCCATACCTGCTGCCGCCGGTCGTGGGCAGCGCGTGGTGGGTCTGGGGGCTGGCGGGAGCGCTCTTCGCCGTCTACACGACGCTGTCCGTGCGGATCCACGAGCGGATGCTCTCCAACAGCTACGACCTGGGCATCTTCGAGCAGGTGGTCCGCTCCTACGCGGACGGGCACCTGCCCGTCTCCGAGTTGAAGGCGCCCGGCTTCCCCGTGCTGGGGGACCACTTCTCCCCCGTGCTGGCCCTGGTCGCCCCGTTCTACTGGGTCTGGCGCACCCCCGTGACGCTGCTCGTGGTGCAGGCCGCCCTGGTCGCCGTCGGCATGGTGCCGCTGGTGCTCTCGGCCCGGCGCAGGCTGGGCTCGGGGCCCGCCGCGGTGGTCGGGGTCTGCTACGGCCTGTCGTGGGGGGTCGCCAGCGCGATCGGCTTCGACTTCCACGAGGTCGCCTTCGCCGTCCCGCTGCTGGCCTTCTCGCTGGCCGCGCTCGCCGAGGGCCGGCTGCGCGCCGCGGCGTGCTGGGCGCTGCCGCTGCTGCTGGTGAAGGAGGACCTCGGGCTCACGGTGGCGGTGATCGGCCTGCTGATCGCCCGTCGGGGCGGCCGGCGACTGGGGCTCGGCACGGCCGCGGCCGGGGTCGCCGGGTCGCTGCTGGCCGTACTGGTGGTGCTGCCGGCCTTCAACCCGGGCGGGGACTTCGCCTACTGGTCGTACGTGAGCGGCCGGGGCGACGGCGGCTCGGGCGGCGGTCCGGGCGGCGGTCCGGGCGGCGGCCCGGGCAGTACGGACACCCTCGTGGCGGGCCTGCTGTACAAGGGGACGATCGGTCTGATCACCCCCGAGGCCAAGGCGACGACGCTGCTGTTCGTCCTGGCCGTCACAGTGTTCCTGGCGCTGCGCTCCTCGCGGGCCTGGGTCGCGGTGCCGACGCTGGTGTGGCGGTTCCTCTCGACCAACGCGTTCCACTGGGGCACGGGCTACCACTACTCGCTGGTGCTGATGCCGATCGTCTTCGCCGCCCTCGTCGAGGCCCTGGCCGCCCGGCGGGCGCGGCCGGGCAGCGTACGGCGCCACCTGCTGGGCACGGCGGCGGTCTGCCTGCTGCTGCTGCCGCAGTTCCCGTTCTGGCAGCTGGTCCAGCCGGCCACCTGGCGGAGCGACCCCCGGCTCGCCGTCGCCCACCGGCTGATCGACCGCATCCCGGACGGCGCCACCGTCCAGGCCTCCACGCTGCTGGTGCCCCAGCTCACCGACCGCACCACCGTCGGCCTGTTCGGCTGGGAACCCAGCCGGCCCGACCCGGAGTGGATCCTGGTGGACACCTGGACGCCGTGGCAGAAGCGCTGGCCGCTGACGCCCGAGATCGAGCGGAACCGGCTGAACTGGCACCGCGCGCACGGCTACCGCGACGTCGCCGACGTGGACGGCTACGTGCTGCTCACCCGGACCGGCTGAGCACCCCCGGAGCGGACGCCGACACCGCCTGCTCCGCGAACCTCCGGTTGGCCACGGTCTGTTCGCGGTAGGGGCGGGGCAGCTCGGCGATCGCGAGCAGCCGGTCGCAGGCGGCCAGGGAGCCCCGCGCGTCACCGACCCAGTACGCGGTGATCGAGTACTCGAAGAGCAGCCCCCAGCGGAACACCCAGGGCTCGGTGAACAGCCAGTCGTTCGGCAGGCCGCGGTCCAGCCCCGCCCGGGCGAACGCGTGCGCGGCCTGGTAGCGGCCCATCCGGCGCAGCCGGGAGGTGAGTTGGTAGCAGGCCTCCAGGCGCTCCGGGCGGCTCTCCCAGGCGCGCAGCAGCGCGTCCATGGCGGACGGCCAGTCGCCGCCGGACTCCGCGGTCAGCACGCCGACCTGGAGCAGCGCGTAGTAGACCTCCTCCGGCCAGCCGCCCATCCCGGCCCGCCGCCGGTACAGCTCGATCGCCTCGGCGGTGCGTCCGAGGTCGCGCATGGTCTGGGCGAGGTAGAAGACCGCGCGGGAGTTGCCGGGGTCGCGCTCCAGGTCCGCCCGCAGCAGCCGGGCGTCGCGCTCGAACTTGTCGGACCGGGAGCCGCCGTCCGCGAAGTGCTCGATGACCAGCGCGTCGAGCTCGGCCGAGCGGTCCGGCTGGTCCGGCCGGTCCGTCGTCAGGTACTCGTGGGTCGCCCCCTCGTAACGCCAGTCGACGGTGCCGCGCACCAGCCGCTTGATCCGGTACTCCAGGTCGGCGGCGTGGCGCACCAGGTAGGAGTCGGCGGTCAGCTCGGGGAGCGGCCCTTCCCGCCGCACCACCATGTCGGCGTCGATCAGCAGCAGGTAGTCGGCCTTGCCACGGGCGTGCCGGATGTTGAGCGTCCGGTTGTGGCCGAAGTCCGTCCAGGGCTCCTCGTGCAGCTCGCCGGGGATCCCGTCCAGCGCACGGCGGATCAGCTCCTGGGTCCCGTCGGTGGACCCGGTGTCGGAGATCACCCAGGTGTCGACCAGGTCGCGGACCGAGGCGAGACAGCGCTCGATGACCGCCGCCTCGTCCTTGACGATCATGCACAGGCAGACGGTGGGCCTCCGGCCGGGCGCCCGGGACGGGGCTGCGCCGGAACGGGAAGCGTCGGATCGGGTCACAACGGCCTCTCGGAGTGGGCGGGAGGGCTGCGGCCCGGTCGGGCACGCACCGGGACGCGCATCGCGCTGGCGATGCTATTTCGGGCCCGCTCGTCCCCCGCGCTCCCACACGGGTCAGGCCAACGGGTTCGGGCCGTCCGTGTGATCGCAGTGAGCCGGGTTGATGACATTCCGGTCCCGTCGACGCCGGAAGCGGCTGCGCCGCCCGGATCAATGGCGGACACCGGGCGGGCCGCATCGTCCCGCCGTCCCCGACGAGTGAGGAGTGCCGGGTGTCATCACGCGGATCACGGATCCCGAGACCGGCGGTGCCGCACCGCCGCAAACAACGCGCGGCGGGTGCCGCGCTGCTCATCACGGCCATCATGTCGACCAGCGGCACCACGTTCGCCGCCGGGATCCACAGCTACCTCCCGCAGCCGAGCCAGCAGAAGCACGGCGGCGGCCACGGCGAGGAGCACTGTCCGCCGGGCCAGCAGGAGGTGTGGGGCGAGGAGCAGCCTCAGGAGGGGGGCGAGCCGACGCCCGAGGGCGGCCGGCAGGCAGGTGACGGCGTCCACGCGCCGGCGTTGCAGCAATCCGGCCCGGGTCGGTCCCTCCGCGGCGACGGCGACGGCAACGACAACGGCGAGGAGCACGGCGACGGGGGCCACGACGGCCATCACGGCCACCTGATCGGGTGCGTGGGGCCGACCGGACCCACCGGTCCGACCGGTCCCGCGGGCGAAACCGGCCCCACCGGCCCGACCGGCCCTGCGGGCGAGGGCGTCACCGGGCCGACGGGGCCGACGGGGCCGACGGGGCCCACCGGCGCTACGGGCAACACCGGCGCAACCGGGGCCACCGGGCCGACGGGAGCCACCGGCAACACCGGGGCCACGGGCGCCACCGGGCCGACCGGCGCCATGGGCAACACCGGCGCCACGGGTAACACCGGACCGACCGGACCTACCGGCGCCACTGGACCGACCGGCCCGACGGGACCCACCGGACCCACTGGGGCCACCGGCAACACCGGGCCCACGGGACCGACCGGCGCCATGGGCAACACCGGGGCCACTGGGCCCACGGGACCGACCGGAGCCACCGGCAACACCGGCGCTACCGGACCCACCGGCCCGACGGGACCCACCGGACCCACTGGGGCCACCGGCAACACCGGGCCCACGGGACCGACGGGAGCCACCGGCAACACCGGTGCAACCGGCCCGACCGGACCGTGCATGTCCATCGACACCGTCACCCACGGCATGGTGCTCTACACCGGCGTGGTCAAGAACGGCACCGTCCAGGTCGGCAGCGCGCCGCTGAACGGCCCGAACGCCAACCTGACCACCTGGTCGACCCCGCCCGCGCTCCCGCTGGGGGCCACCCCCGCCTGCGGTGTGGCCGTGTCGGACCACGGCAACCAGATCTCCGTGGAGACCATCACCACCGACGGCACGGTGTACCGGACCTTCTGCGACTTCGCGAACGGCAGCACCCCGGTGGACTGCGTGACCGGCAACCCGGGGTGGACGGCGATCACCAACCAGCCGGCCAGACTGCAGTCCGGCGCCCCGCCGTTCGGCACCGAGGAGCAGCAGCGTTCCGGCGACACCGGGCCGACGCGATCGATCAAGGTGGTCTGGGAGCCGTACGTCCGCCGTACCTCCTGACCCGTCCGGTCCCACCGCCTCCACCTGCACGCCCGTCCCCGCCCCCGTCCACCGGGTCGGGGACGGGCGTCGGGCTGCGGGCACAGCGGGAGGGCCGTCCGGCACTGGACCACCGCGCTCGACCTGCTGCTCCCGGAGGCCGCCGACCCGCCAACCACCCGGGACCACGCCGCCCGGGAGCGCGCCGTCCACCGGATCCGCGCCGAGCGCCACAGGGCCCGCGCCCGGCTCGGCCTCCCCTCCGACGCGCACGACCTCGCCCCGTCACCCGGGCCCCGGCGCGGACTGTTCGACCGGCTGCTCAGGCGCGGCAGTTGACGGACGGTGGCCCGGAGCGGGTGCTCCGGGCCACCGTGCGGAGTGCGGGTCAGTACTGGGTGGTGATGGTCACCCCGCTGAAATCGGTCTGGGCGTAGAGGCTGATGTAGCGGTAGCCGGCCGTGGTGTTGGTGACGGTCAGGCTCTGGTTGGTGGTGCCGTTGGTGGTCGAGCCGGTGGTGTAGGCGCTCGGGGTGGCCCAGGTGTCGGGGTTGTAGAGCAGGTACGCGGTGCCGGTGCCGCCGGAGCTGGACACCTTCAGCGTGGTGGTCCCGGCCGGCAGGTAGATGTAGTAGTAGGCCAGGTTGCCGGCGGTGGCGGACTGGTTGGTGCGGGAGCAGTTCTTGTCCAGCACCCGGGCGTCGGCGGCGGTGCAGCCGCTGAGGCTGCCGACGGTGACGGACTGGGTGACGGTGTTGGTCTTCCCCTTGCCGTCGGTCACCGTGAGGCTGACGTCGTAGCTGCCGGCCGCGGTGTAGCTGTGGGCGGGGTTGCGGCTGGTGGAGGTGGAGCCGTCACCGAAGTTCCAGGCCCAGGAGGCGATGGAGCCGCCGGACTCGGTCGACTGGTCGGTGAACTGGACGGCCAGGCCGGTCGGGGCGGCGCTGAACGCGGCGGTCGGGGCACCGCCGACCTCGCAGGCGCCGGCGGCGCAGGCGTCCAGCCAGGAGTTGAACTCGGCGTCGTAGGCGGTGCCGATCGAGTTGTAGGTCGCGTAGCCGCCGGTGTAGTCACCGGTGCGGAAGTGGCCCAGCATGTTCTGGATGACGTCCGGGTGCTTCTCGGCCATGAAGCGGACGGCCAGGTAGCCCCACGGGTAGGTGCGGGTGGTGTCGCTGTTGTCGTAGGTGTTCTGGAAGAGCGTGCTGAGCGCGTAGGTGTGCTTGGGCGCCTCGGCCATCGCCCCGGTGTCGGTGACGTTCCGGTAGCTGTAGGACACGTACTCGGCGACGCCCTCGATCCACCAGACGTCCGGTACGGATATCTGCTGGTTGAAGTTGCCCTTCATGTCGAGGCGGCCGTCGAGGGCGTGGGTGTACTCGTGGTTGAGGTTCCAGACGCCCGCGGTGAAGCCGTCGTCGCCGTTCTGGTAGGTCAGCGAGATCGGCTGGTTGCCGGGGGCGGCCGGGTCGCCGATCAGGGTGATACCGCCGTTGTTGGTGCTGACGCCGTAGATGCCGCCCGCGTAGGTCTGGTAGTCCTGCGGGGAGGCGAACACCACCATCTGCAGCGAGTTCTCGTACTGGCCGGCGATCGGGCCGCTGTCCTTGACCAGCTTGTGGAAGAACGGGTCCTGGTTCTGCAGGCTCGCGCAGACGGCGGCCAGGTCGGCGGCGGTGAGGCTCTGCGCCAGGAGGGTGTGGGTGGCGTCGCAGGTGTGGCTGACCGGCAGGGCGGCGGCCTTGAGCTGGTCCGGCAGGTTGCAGACGCCGTAGTACGAGCAGTTCGCCTTGTCGTAGAAGGCGGCCATGCCGGCGACGCCGACCCAGAGCGACGCGGTGGGGCCGGTGATCGAGGAGACGTCCATCAGGCCCTTGATCAGCGGGCGGACGGTGCCGACCAGGGCGGGGTGCTCGATGTACCGGGCCGTCTCCAGGCCCGCGTTGGAGGCAAGGAAGGAGTTGGTGCCGCCGAGCATGCCCCGGTGGTCGAGCGCGAAGCGGTCGAGGGTGTTGATGATGCTCGGGTCGGCGGTGACGGCCGCGACGTAGTCGGCGTTCTGGTGGCCACGGAAGATCGGGGTGTACACGCTGTTGGCGAAGTTCACCATGTACCAGGACGCGTCCCAGGAGCTGGTGTACGCGTTCAGCACCCGCTGGTAGGTGCCGAGGTAGTGGGCCTGGAGGTTGGCGCTGTCGCTGAGGATCATCGCCTGGCCCGCGACCTGGCCGTTGCCGTCGTTGACGTCGAGGAAGTGCGGGCTGGCCACCAGGGTGTCCAGCGCGGCCTGGACGGCGGCGGTGAGCGTCGCGTCGTAGCTGCCGACGTCGCCCGGGCGGTAGTACTGCACGTAGTAGCCGGCCTGGAGGAAGTAGACCAGCTGGTAGATCCCGGTGGAGTTGTCGCCGGTGTACGAGGCGGCGGCGCTCCTGAGCCCGTTGGCGACCGCGAGCATCTGGCTCTGCTGGAACACCCCGTGGGCGTCACCGCCGGTGATGCGGAAGAGCGAGCTGATGCAGTCGACGGACGAGTTCTGGACGAAGCTCACCAGGTCGGAGCCGCTCCGGCCGCTGAAATCGCCCGGGGTGCAGGAGGTGGCGGCCAGGGCCTTGGCGAGCTTGGGCGCCGGGGCCTTGGGCGCCGCCGACTGCGGTGAGCGCGGCGGGAGTTGGGCGGGAGCGAGGCGGCCGGCCTGGGTCTGGGCGTGGGTGTCGAGGCCGAAGGCGGTGCCGGTGGGGGCCGTCCCGCCGGGGTTCGCGGTGCGGGCGGCCTGGCCGGGGGTCTGACCGGCGGCCGGGCCGGCCTGGGCACCGGCCTGCGCCGTGGGGGCGGCGAGGCTCGGGGCGGCGGCGAGGCCGGTGAGGGCGGTGCTAGCGGCGGCGAGCACCGCGAGCGCACGGGGTAGCCGGAGTCGGTGACGCATCGTCACTCCTTGCTGGGGGATGTGGGGGTGGGCCTCGGGCAGCTGCTGCGGAGGCCGTCGCCTGGCACCGTGCCACGGTTGCCGCACCACAATCAATAGGGTGTGACATGTCACTTTGATTCGTGCACCCGAGCTTCGGATGCGAAGCACAGGAGCCGGCGGAACGGCCGACGGGGGCGGTTCGCGAGGCCCTGTGAGGACCCTTGCGATGACATATAACCTGTGACATTGTTCTGACCCTGATTCCGGTGACAGGTCACACGTCAACTCCCCCTCAGCCTCGTGGCCGACGCCGCGTCACCTCCCCCACCTCAGGACAAGGACACCGCAGTGCGTCTGCGCCAATCCCTTCCGCTCCTGGTGGCCGCCGCCCTCGCCGGCCCCGCCACCCTGCTCCCGACCCCGGCCCTCGCCGCGTCCCCCGCGCCGGCCGCCGCCACGGCCACCGCCACGGCCTCGGCAGTCCAGGGCCGAGCCCCGGCCGCGCCGAAGCCGTTCGGCGCCGAGACAGCCGCCCCGTCCTCCTCCGAGCAGCTCGGCCGCACGGCCGCCCCGCTCCCGGCGGACCAGCTCGGCCAGGCCCTCCAGCCGACCGGCACGGCCGTCCGGACCACCCCGCAGCCGAAGGCCGCCGCCACGGCCCAGCACACGCTGGCCGCCCAGGCGCCCGCCGCGGCCGGGTGCGCACCCTCGGACTTCGGCAGCCGCAGCGGCGCCGCCCTGGTCTCCTTCGTCCAGGGCTCGACCACGGACTGCGTCAGCACGCTGTTCAACGTCACCGGCACCGACGCGGCCGCCGTCTTCAAGCAGAGCCAGATGCTCGCCGTCGCCAACGCCTTCAAGGCCCAGGCCGCGAACTACACCGGCGACAACTCCGCCAACCTCCTGCAGCTGGTGCTCTTCCTGCGGGCCGGCTACTACGTCCAGTCCAACAACGCGGGCACCGTCGGACCCTACGACGCCTCGCTCACCGGCGCCGTCAAGGGCGGCCTCGACGCCTTCTTCGCGGGCTCGCACTGGAAGGACGTCAGCGACGCCAACGGCACCGTGCTCAACGAGGTGCTGGTCCTCACCGACAGTGCCAACATCCAGGGCCAGTACCTGAAGGTCTACCAGCAGGTCCTGAACGGCTACGACAACGGCTACAACGCCTTCCCGAAGATGGTGAAGGCCGTCAACGCCGTGCTGTACGCGCCGTTGTGGCGGGCCAACTGGAACCCGGACTACGTCAGCGCCGTCACCGCCGACCCGGGTGTGGTCACCACGCTGGCGAACTTCACCCAGAACCACAAGGACCTGCTCACCACCCCCAACGCCTTCCTCACTGTCAACGCGGGCAACGACCTGGCCCGCGCCGCCGGTGACGGCCCGGCCGTCGAGGCCGTCGCCAAGCCGCTGATCAAGCGGGTGCTCGACAGCACCCCGATCTCCGGCGCGGTCGGCAAGCTGTACGTGTACACCGCGTACAACGCCAACCAGTACGACAACGCGCAGTGCTCCTACTACGGCACCTGCGACCTCCCCGGCAAGCTCACCGCCGCCGTGCTGCCCAACACCCTCGTCTGCGACAACCGCACCATCCGCACCGAGGACCTCACCGCCGCCGAGCTGGCCACCGTCTGCGCGAGCCTGCGCGGCGAGGACACCTTCTTCCACAACCTGGTCAAGGACAACGGCCCGATACCCGGCCAGTACGGCAAGAGCATCACCCTCGCCGTCTTCGCCAACCGGGACGACTACCTGACCTACTCCTGGGCGATCTACAACAACTCCACCGACAACGGCGGCCAGACCGTCATGGACGTCACCGACCCCAACAACAAGCCCGTGTCGGTGATGTACAAGAAGTCCTACATCGACGGCTTCCCGGCCAACGTGTGGAACCTCAACCACGAGTACACCCACTACCTCGACAACATCTACGACATGAAGGGCAACTTCGGCACCGAGATCTCCGTCCCGGACATCTGGTGGATCGAGGGCGTCGCCGAGTACGAGTCGTACACCTACCGCGGCACCACCGACACCCAGGCGATGGCCGAGGCCGCCACGCACCGGTACAAGCTGAGCACCGTCTTCCAGAACACCTACGACAACTCGGACACGGTGCGCACCTACCCGTGGGGCTACCTGGCCGTGCGGTACATGGTCGAGAAGCACCCCGCCGACGTCCAGAACATGCTCGGCCACTTCCGCACCGGCGACTACCAGGGCGGCTACGCCGTCTACAACGGCCTCGGCACCTCCTACGACGCCGACTTCGACACCTGGCTGAACGCCTGCGCCGCCGGCGCCTGCTACGCGGACGGCCCGACCGCGCTCTTCGACCAGTCGGTCAACGGCGCCACCGTCACCCTCACCGACAAGTCCGTGGAGACCAACTCCCCGGCCTCGCTCGCTTCCTGGCACTGGACCTTCGGTGACGGCAGCAGCTCCGAGGACCGCAACCCGGTCCACACCTACGCGGCCGCCGGCACCTACACCGTCAACCTGACCGTCACCGACAGCGCCGGCAAGTCCGCCAGCACCCCGACCTCGGTCACCGTCACCACCGGCGGCACCACCACCCTGCCGACCTGCACCGACCCGCGCACCGACGCCCTCGGCCAGAACTGCTCCCGGCCGAACCAGGCCCGCACCGCCGGGAACCTGGACTACTTCTACGTCTACCTGCCGGCCGGCACCAGCACCTTGAAGGTCTCCACCTCCGGCGGCACCGGCACGGCGGCCCTGTACTACAACGCCGACACCTGGGCCTCCCCCAGCGCCCACACGGCCGCCTCCACCAACCCGGGCACCACCCAGAGCCTGACCGTCACCAACCCGGCGGCCGGCTACCGGTACGTCAGCCTGTACGCCACCACCGATTTCAGCGGGGTGACCGTCAGCACCCAGTTCTGAGTAAATACTTCGGCGA
>NZ_JBHWIV010000073.1:0-43308 GCF_042731675.1 Kitasatospora sp. NPDC059827
TCTGAAAATCACCCGTTACGCCGCTCTCCGCACCCACCCCCTCCACCGCCCCCTCCCGCAGCGCGTCCCTCTCGCCTTGGTCGGGTGGTGGGGGGGAGGTGGGTGGGGGTGGGGTGGTGGTGGGGGGTGCTGTGGGTGGGGTGGGTGCGGGTCAGGTCTGGGTGGGGGTGGGGAGGGGGGTGGGGATGCCGGGGAACGGTGTGTCGGGGGCGCCCCAGCGGTGGGCGCGGAGGGTGCAGTCGCGGAGGGCGGTGGCTGCGGTGGGGCGGTGGGGGGCGGGGAGGTCGGCGACCAGGTCGGCGTAGACGGTGGTGAGGCTGGTTTCCAGGTGGGCGGCGAGGTTGGTGGCGGTGGTGGGGTCGGTGACGGGGAAGGGGAGGCGGTAGCCGCCGGCGGCGGGGGCGGGGGTGGCGCCGAGGGTGGTGATGAGGCGTTGCCAGGCGTCGCGCTGGGACTGGTGGGCGGCGTAGGCGGTGCGGGCGTCGGTGCGTTGCTGGTCGTCGGGGAGGTGGGCGCCGACGACTCCGTAGCCGTAGACGGCGGCGTGTTCGGCGCTCAGGGCCTTCTGGAGGGCGGGGAGGGGTGTTCCGGGGGTGGTTGTTCCGGGGGTGGGGCTCGGGGTGGGTTGTTCGATGGGGGCGCCCAGGGCCGTGGCGTGCAGGGTGTTGGCGGCGGACACCGAGGCGAGCAGGCGGGCGAGGGGTGGGCGGGCGGCGGCGAGGTCGGCGAGGTGGGACTGGGCGGTTTGGTGTTCCAGGGCGGCCAGGGTTGCCGGGGTGGCCGGGGTGGTGGTGATGCTGGGGGTGGGGGTGGTCGGGGGTGTGGAGGTGGTCGGCAGGCCTTGGGCGAGGGCGGTGCGGTGTTGGACGGTCTCGGCGCGGAGGGTCTGCAGCAGGGGGGCGCGGTCGCCGGGGGTGGTGAGGAGGGTGTCGTAGGCGGCCAGCAGGGTGTCGGTGGCGGCGACGGCGCGGAGGCGGACGGGGTGGTCGGTGTCCGGGCCGGAGGCCTTGGGGTCGGGAGGTGTGGCTCCGTCGGTGCCGGTGGTGCAGGCGGCGGTCAGGGTGATCAGTCCGAGGGCCAGGAAGGTCCGTCGGCTGGGCGGCTGCATCGGGGTCACTCCGGAGCGGGTACGGGAGGGCGGCCTCCCCTGCCTGCCCTCGTTGGGCTGAATCTTCGCAGAACCCCCACGATTGCGGGTGGTGTCGGGGGGTTCGGTGCGGTGGGCGGGGTGGTGTGAGCTTGCTCGCAGTGGGTGGCGTGCGACCGGTCGGGGGAGGTCCGGAATCGGTGGTTCGCGGCTTCACCGGCTAGGCTTTGGGCCGAGCTGCCGTGACCCGGTGTGCGTCCCGCGGGGCGCGGAGGGCACGGGGCGACCTCTGACAACAGCAGACGCGGCCGAGGAGTCCACCCGGATGAGCACCACCCACACCGACCGGCTGCGCGCGTTGCTGGAGCCGCTGGCCGTCCAGGCCGGACTGGACCTGGAGGACGTCAAGGTCACCAAGGCGGGCAGCCGTCGGCAGGTGCAGATCGACGTCGACACCGACGGCGGCGTGGACATGGACGCCATCGCGGAGTTCAGCCGGGTGGTCGGCGAGGCCCTGGACGCCTCGGACGTCATGGGGGACGAGCCCTACCTGCTGGAGGTCGGTTCGCCGGGCGCGGAGCGCCCGCTCGAACTGCCCCGGCACTGGCAGCGTGCGGAGGGGCGGCTCGCCAAGATCCACCTGGTCGACGGCGGGGAGCTGGTCGCCAGGGTGCTGGAGGCGGACGAGGACGGCGCGCTGGTGGAGGTGCAGCCGGTGAAGGGGCGCGGCCGTCCGAAGGAGCGCCGGCTGGAGTACGTCGAGGTGGCGCGGGCCCGGGTCCAGGTCGAGTTCAACCGCAAGGACGACGAGCAGCTCCTGGACGAGGCCGCCGACTTCGACGAGGGGGACGACGGCGCCGAGTGATCCGGCCGCCGTACGACCATCATGAACGTGACGAAAGACGAGGAGGCGTAGCCGTGGACATCGACATGAGTGCCCTGCGCACGCTGGTCAACGAGAAGAACATCCCCTTCGACCTGCTGGTCGAGTCCATCGAGTCAGCCCTCCTCACCGCGTACCACCGCACCGAGGGCTCGCGCCGTCGCGCCCGGGTGAACCTGGACCGCAAGAGCGGCCACGTCACCGTGTGGGCCATGGAGGACCCGGCTGAGCTGGACGAGGGCGTCGAGCCGAAGGAGTTCGACGACACCCCGAACGGCTTCGGCCGGATCGCGTCCAGCATCGGCATCCAGGTGATGATGCAGCGCCTGCGCGACGCCGCCGACGACCAGACCTTCGGCGAGTACGCGGGCAAGGAGGGCGACATCGTCACCGGTGTCGTCCAGCAGGGCAACGACCCGAAGAGCGTGCTGGTCGACATCGGCAAGCTGGAGGCCATCCTGCCGCCGCAGGAGCAGGTCCCGGGCGAGGACTACCGGCACGGCACCCGGCTCAAGTGCTACGTCGTCGCGGTGCGCCGCGGTGTCCGCGGGCCGTCGGTGACGCTGTCGCGCACCCACCCCAGCCTGGTGAAGAAGCTGTTCGCGCTGGAGGTCCCGGAGATCGCGGACGGCAGCGTGGAGATCGCGGCGATCGCCCGTGAGGCCGGCCACCGCACCAAGATCGCGGTCTGGTCGCGCCGGGCCGGGCTGAACGCCAAGGGCGCCTGCATCGGTCCGATGGGCTCCCGGGTGCGCGCCGTGATGGGCGAGCTGCACGGCGAGAAGATCGACATCGTCGACTGGTCCGAGGACCCGCGCGAGATGGTCGCCTCCGCGCTGTCCCCCGCGCGGGTGACCAGTGTGGAGATCGTGGACCTCGCCCAGCGTTCCGCCCGGGTGGTCGTGCCGGACTACCAGCTGTCCCTGGCGATCGGCAAGGAGGGGCAGAACGCCCGTCTGGCCGCCCGTCTCACGGGCTGGCGGATCGACATCCGGCCGGACACCGAGGGCCAGGCCGAGGAATCGGCGGACCGGTAGTCAGCGTTGTCCCCGGCGTCCCCGCCGGTCCTCCGGGATCTATGGGGCGGCGCCATGTCGCTTCGGAGGGGTAGACTTGCCTTCGTCTGGCCGGACGCACGTCCGAGCACGCCCGGAACGCACCTGCGTGGGCTGCCGCAAGCGAGCGGCCAAGCACCAGCTGTTGCGTGTCACGGCGGTCGAGGGCGTCTGCGTCCCTGATCCCCGTGGCGCACTGCCGGGCCGGGGCGCTCACCTGCACCTCGATCCGGCCTGCCTCGACCTCGCGGTCCGCCGTCGGGCGTTCCCCCGGGCCTTCCGCCTCCAGGGATCGCTCGACACGGAGCGGCTCCGCGGGTTCATCGAGGAGCGGGCGGGCGGAGCCTCCTGAGGCGGGCCGCCCCCCGTGACGGCCGCCGCTCATCGCGGCGGAGAACCACCGCAACAAGCACAGCGCTCGGGCAGCCGCGCGCTGTGCCACCAGTCAGGTACCTCGCGATGTGGAAGTAGGTCGAGATTGCGATGAGCACTCGATGAGTACGCGATGAGTACGCGATGGGTACGCCCATGAAGTAGCGACAGTCCGGCGGACGAGACCCCCGGACTCATAGACAGGAGTGAAGTGGCTAAGGTCCGGGTTTATGAACTCGCCAAGGAGCTTGGCTTGGAGAGCAAGGCCGTCATGGCCAAGCTCACCGAGCTCGGTGAGTTCGTCCGTTCGGCGTCCTCGACCATCGAGGCGCCGGTCGTGCGCAAGCTGACTGACGCGCTTGGTGTGGCCCCCACTGGTGGTGGCGCTGCCAAGCCTGGCCCGCGGAAGCCCGCGGCGCCCCAGCCCGCGGCAGGTGCCGCGGGTGCACCCAAGCCGGGTGCCCCGACCCCGGGTCCGCGGCCTGCCGCGACCCCTGGTCCCCGTCCGACCCCGGCCGCTGCGGCTCCCGCCGCGCCGGCCGCCCCCGCGGCTCCGGCCGCCCCGGCCGCCTCGCGTCCGGGTGCGCCGACTCCGGGCCCGCGCCCGGCCGCGCGTCCCGCCGCTCCGGCGGCCCCGGCCGCGCCCGCGGCCGAGTTCTCCTCGCCGGCTCCGGCCGGTGCCGACGCCCCGCGTCCGGCCACCCAGGCCCCGCGGCCGAGCGGCCAGGGCCAGGCCTCCGGCGGTGCCCGTCCGGGCCCGCGTCCGGCCGGCCCGCGTCCGGGCAACAACCCGTTCACCTCGGGCAGCGCGACCGGCATGGCGCGCCCCGGCGACCGCCGTCCGGGCGCGCCGGGTGCCCGTCCGGGTGCTCCGGGTGCGCAGGGCGGCGACCGTCCGCGTCCCGGTGGCGACCGTCCGCGTCCGGCCGGTGCTCCCGGTGCCGACCGTGGCGCCCCGCGTCCCGGTGGTGACCGTCCGCGTCCGGCCGGTGCTCCCGGTGCCGACCGTGGCGCCCCGCGTCCCGGTGGTGACCGTCCGCGTCCCGCCGGTGCCCCGGGTGCCGGTGCGCCGCGTCCCGGTGGCGCTCCGCGCCCCGACGGCATGCCGCGTCCGGCCGGTCCGCGCCCCGGCGCCCCGTCCCCGTCCGGCATGCCGCGTCCGAACCCGGGCATGATGCCGCAGCGTCCGGCTCCGGGCCCGCGTCCGGGCCCCGGCGGCCGTGGCCCCGGTGGCCCCGGTGGCCGTCCGGGTGGTCCGGGTGGCGCCGGTGGCGCCCGTCCGGGCTTCCAGGGTCGTCCGGCCGGTCCGGGCTCGCGTCCGGCCGGTGGCGGCGGCTTCGGCGGTCCGCGTCCGGGTGGCGGCGCCCCCGGTGGTGGCGGCGGCTTCGGCCCCCGTCCCGGCGGCTTCGGCGGTCGTCCCGGTGGCCCGGGTGCCCGTGGTGGCACGCAGGGTGCCTTCGGTCGTGGCCCGGGCGGTCGCCCGGCTCGCGGTCGCAAGTCGAAGCGGGCGAAGCGCCAGGAGTACGAGGCCATGCAGGCCCCGTCCGTCGGCGGTGTGATGCTGCCTCGCGGCAACGGCCAGACCGTTCGCCTGTCGAGCGGCGCCTCGCTGATGGACTTCGCGGAGAAGATCAACGCCAACCCGGCCGCGCTCGTCTCCGTCATGTTCAACCTCGGTGAGATGGTCACCGCGACCCAGTCGGTCTCCGACGCGACCCTCGAGCTGCTGGCCGGCGAGATGGGCTTCCAGCTGGAGATCGTCAGCCGGGACGACGAGGACCGCGAGCTGCTGGAGTCGTTCGACATCGACTTCGGTGCCAACGAGGGCGACGAGGACCAGCTGGCCCCGCGCCCGCCGGTCGTCACCGTCATGGGTCACGTCGACCACGGTAAGACCCGACTGCTGGACGCGATCCGCAAGTCCAACGTGGTGGCCGGCGAGGCCGGTGGCATCACCCAGCACATCGGTGCCTACCAGGTGGCGACGATCGTGAACGGCGAAGAGCGCCCGATCACCTTCCTCGACACCCCGGGTCACGAGGCGTTCTCCGCCATGCGTGCCCGTGGTGCCAAGTCCACCGACATCGCGATCCTGGTGGTCGCGGCCAACGACGGTGTCATGCCGCAGACGGTCGAGGCGCTCAACCACGCCAAGGCCGCCGGTGTGCCGATCGTGGTCGCGGTCAACAAGATCGACGTCGACGGCGCCGACCCGACCAAGGTCCGCGGCCAGCTGACCGAGTTCGGCCTGGTGGCGGAGGAGTACGGCGGCGACACCATGTTCGTCGACATCTCCGCGCGCCAGGGTCTGAACATCGACCAGCTGCTGGAGGCCGTGGTCCTGACCGCGGACGCCTCGCTCGACCTGCGGGCCAACCCGGAGCAGGACGCGCAGGGTATTGCGATCGAAGCCCACCTGGACAAGGGCCGCGGCGCCATGGCGACCGTCCTGGTCCAGCGCGGTACCCTCCGCGTCGGTGACTCGATCGTCGTGGGCGACGCCTACGGCCGCGTCCGCGCCATGCTGGACGAGAACGGCAACAACCTCGCCGAGGCCGGCCCGTCCCGCCCGGTGCTGCTGCTCGGTCTGACCTCGGTGCCCCGCGCCGGCGACAGCTTCATCGTCGTCGACGAGGACCGCACCGCCCGCCAGATCGCCGAGAAGCGCTCGGCCCGCGACCGCAACGCCGCCTTCGCGCAGCGTCGGGTCCGGGTGTCCCTGGAGGACCTGGACAAGGCCATCGCCGCCGGCTCCATCGAGCAGCTCAACCTCATCATCAAGGGTGACGTCTCCGGTTCGGTCGAGGCCCTCGAGGACGCCCTCGTCAAGCTGGACGTGGGCGAGGAGGTCGAGCTCCGGGTGCTGCACCGCGGCGTCGGTGCGATCACCGAGTCCGACGTCGACCTGGCGATGGGCTCGGACGCCATCATCATCGGCTTCAACGTGCGCGCCGAAGGCCGTGCGCGCACCGCGGCCGACAAGGAAGGCGTGGACGTCCGGTACTACTCGGTCATCTACCAGGCGATCGAGGAGATCGAGAACGCCCTCAAGGGCAAGCTCAAGCCGGAGTACGAGGAGGTGCGCCTCGGCGCCGCGGAGATCCGCGAGGTCTTCCGCTCCTCCAAGTTCGGCAACATCGCCGGTGTCCTGGTCCGCGACGGCATCATCCGCCGCAACACCAAGGCCCGCCTGCTGCGCGACGGCAAGGTCGTGGCGGAGAGCCTCACCATCGAGGGTCTGCGCCGCTTCAAGGACGACGCGACCGAGGTCCGCGAGGGCTTCGAGGCCGGTGTCACCCTGGGGTCGTTCAACGACATCAAGGTCGACGACATCATCGAGACCTACGAGATGCGCGAGAAGCCGCGCGGCTAGTCGGTGTCAACCGGGGCCGGTCGACGGGTGGTATTTCCGTCGACCGGCCCCGGTCTCGCTGTGTAGGGTCCTGGGGTGTCGGCCGGTTCCGCGCCGACATCCCGAGGCCTTCCAGGTCGGCGAGACCTGTCATACATGTTCGTGGGAACACTCACCTTCGACCTGCTGCTGGGCGACGTCCACTCGCTCAAGGAGAAGCGTTCGATCGTGCGGCCGATCGTGGCCGAACTGCAGCGCAAGTACAGCGTGTGCGCTGCCGAGACCGGGAACCAGGACCTGCACCGCCGGGCCGAGATCGGCCTCGCGGTGGTCGCCGGCGAAGCCGGGTACGTCACCGAGGTCCTGGACAGCTGTGAGCGGTTGGTCGCCGGCCGCCCCGAGGTGCAGCTCCTCTCCGCGAGGAGGCGCTACCACAACGACGACGACGAATGAGGACCGTGGAGCCGGCCGGCGGAAGTCGCCGTTCTCACACGGATCAGGACCGAGAGCGCCCGCAAGGCCGGGCGCGGGCCGGTACTTTGGGGCGTGGGCCCCGACGGGTGCGCAGTTCTCCCGGGTACCGGGCCCATTGCACGAGGAGGCAACGTGACCGACACCGCTAGGGCGCGCAAGCTCGCCGACCGCATCCAGGTGGTCGTCGCCCAGACCCTGGAACGGCGGATCAAGGACCCGCGTCTGGGGTTCGTGACCATCACCGACACCCGGGTGACCGGCGACCTGCGCGAGGCCACGGTCTTCTACACGGTCTTCGGTGACGACGCCGACCGCGAGGCCACCGCGGCCGCGCTGGAGAGCGCCAAGGGCGTGATCCGCTCCGAGGTCGGCAAGATCGGGGTGCGCTTCACCCCGACGCTGACCTTCGTCGCGGACGCGCTGCCGGAGAACGCCCGGAACATCGACGACCTGCTCGACCGGGCCAAGGCCATCGACGCGGCGGTGCGCACCACCGCCGCGGGCGCGACCTACGCCGGCGACGCGGACCCGTACAAGGTCCCGGCGGCCGAGCGTGACGACGAGGACGAGTAGACATGGCGGGTGAGCCGGCGCAGGCCGCCTCGCGAGCCGGATCGACCACGGGGGCGTCCTCCACCAGCACGGTGGAGGGTGCCCTCGCGGCGCTCCCCGGCCCGCGCGCCGAGGAGAGCGGCTTCGAGCTGGTCTGGCAGCAGGTGGTGGCGGAGATCGGGCGGGCCCGCTCGATCGACCTGATCTGCCACATCTGCCCGGACGGCGACGCGCTGGGCTCCTCGCTGGCGGCGGCCCTGGCGCTGCGCGCGCTCGGCAAGCGGGTGCGGGTCTCCTTCGGCGACGACCCGCAGGTCGTGCCCGAGTCACTGGCCTTCCTGCCCGGCCAGGAGCTGATCGTGCCGGCCTCCGAGGTGCCGGACGTGCCCGAGCTGGTGCTCTGCTTCGACGTCGCCGCGCAGAGCCGGCTGGGGCTGCTGCACGACAAGGCCTTCGCCGCACCCGTCCTGGTGGTGTTCGACCACCACGCCTCCAACCCGGGCTTCGGCACCCACCAGCTGATCGACCCGACCGCGCCGGCCACCGCCGTCCTGGTGGACGAACTGCTGCGCCGGCTCGGCGTCGAGCTCGACCAGGAGCTGGCCACCTGCCTGTACACCGGGGTCGCCACCGACACCGGCTCCTTCAAGTACCGGGCGACCACGCCCGCGACCCACGAACTCGCCGGGCGGCTGCTGGCCACCGGCATCCGGCACGACCTGATCTCCCGGCAGCTGTGGGACACCTCCTCCTTCGGCTACCTCAAGGTGCTCGCGGCCGCCCTGGACCGGGCCGTCTACGAGCCGGAGGCGGCCGACGGGCTGGGCCTGGTGTGGACCTGGGTGCCCTACCAGGACCTGGCGCTGTTCAGCGTCACCGTCGAGGAGATCGAGGGGCTGATCGACATCCTGCGGCGGCCGGCCGAGGCCGAGGTGGCCCTGGTGCTCAAGCAGGACCCGGACGGTACGCTGCGTGGCTCCTCCCGCTCCAAGGGCGCGGTGGACGTCGCCGCGGCCTGTGGTGAACTGGGCGGTGGCGGGCACGTCTTCGCGGCCGGGTTCGCCGCCCGGGAGGACGTCGCCGCGGTGGTCGAGCGGTTCCGGGGCGCGCTGCGGCCGCTCCACTGACCTTCCCGTAGGGCAACTCCCGCACGTTCCAGAGAAAGAACCCGATGAAGCGCAAAGGCACCGGCCCGGACGGCCTGGTGATCGTCGACAAGCCCGAGGGCATCACCTCCCACGGGGTCGTCGCCAAGCTGCGGTGGCTGGCCGGGACCAGGAAGGTCGGGCACGCCGGCACGCTGGACCCGATGGCCACCGGCGTGCTGGTGATCGGCGTCGAGCGGGCCACCCGGCTGCTCGGCCACCTGATGCTGACCGCCAAGACCTACGAGGCGACCGTCCGGCTCGGCCAGACCACCGTGACCGACGACCGGGAGGGCGAGGTCACCGCCTCGGCCCCGGCGGACGGCGTCACCCGGGAGGCGATCGACGCCGGGATCGCGGCGCTCACCGGCGAGATCATGCAGGTGCCGTCCAAGGTCAGCGCGATCAAGATCGACGGCAAGCGGTCGTACGCGCGGGTGCGCGAGGGCGAGGACTTCGAGCTCGCCGCCCGGCCCACCACCATCCACTCCTTCACCGTGCACGCGCAGCGCGCGGCGGTCGCCGAGGACGGCACGCCGGTGATCGACCTGGACGTGACCGTGGAGTGCTCCTCCGGCACCTACATCCGGGCGCTGGCCCGCGACCTGGGCGCCGGGCTCGGCGTCGGCGGGCACCTGACGGCGCTGCGCCGCACCAAGGTCGGGCCGTACGGGGTGGAGTCGGCGCGCACCCTGGAGCAGCTGGAGGAGTCGGTCACCGGCGACTCCGCCACCGGGCTGGAGGTGCTGCCGATCGGGGCGGCCGCGGCGGCCGCGTTCCCGCGCTGGGACCTGGACGAGGCCTCCGCGGAGAAGCTGTCGCACGGCTCCCGGCTCAAGGCGCCCGGGCTGGGCGTGGACGGGCCGATCGCGGTGTTCGGGCCGGACGGGCGCTTCCTCGCGCTGGTCGAGGAGCAGGGCGGCCAGGCGAAGCCGGTCGCGGTGTTCGTCGGCTGAGGCGGCCCGTCCGTCGTACCGCGGACCCCCCCGTCGGGAGCCCTCCCGGCGGGGGGTCCGCATTTTTGTCCCGGGGGTTCCCCCGGTGGGGTCCTTCACTCGAACGGTGGGCTTCACCCGCACGGGGGAGCGCGCGAGGTGAACCGCCGTGGTGAACGGCGCGGGCGCGGTCGGGGCGCCCCTGCGGGGGGCAGGCTCCCGGCGGCGAGCGGGCGACGGGCCCGCTCGACGGGTGAGGGGGCTCCATGCCGGGGTTTGCGGAGGGCGATCCGGGGCGGTACCTGCTGCGGATCCGCGACCTCAACGGGCGGCTGCACGGCTTAGGGTTCGCCGCCGACCCGCAGGGCTGGGTGCTCACCGCGCACGAGGCCGTGGCGGGCCTGGACCGGCTGGTGCTGCACACCCCCGGCGGACAGACCAGGGTGCTCGGCGCCGACGCGGTGCTGCCGCTGCCCGAGCACGGGCTCGCGCTGCTGCGCACCGACGCGGTCGGCGGGCTCCCCGTCCCGCCGCTGCCGGTGGCCGCGGTCGGCGCCGGGCACGAGGTGCTGCTGCCCGCCCTGACCGGCGAGGACGGCCGGGCGGTGGTGCTGCGCTGCGGACTGCTGGGCGTCGGCGGTGCCGCGTACGGCGGCCACCTGCTGGCCGGGGTGCCGGTGCTGGACGTGCCCGCGGTGGCCGGGGTCGTGGTGCCGGCCGGCTCACCGGTGCTGGACGCCCGCAGCGGCGCGGTGGTGGCACTGGCCGCGCCCGCCTTGCGCGGACCGCAGTACGGGGGAGCGCCGTACGGGGGAGCGCCGTACGGCGGGGCGGCCGGCACCGGGCCGTACGGCGGTGCGCTGTGGGCGGTGCCCGCGGGGGGCGGCGCGGTGGTCGCGCCGGCGCTGGCCGAACTGCTGGCGCGCAACGCGGCGACGGTGCCCGGGTACGGCCCGGCGCTGAACCTGGCCGGGGTGCTGCGGCTGACCGCCGCCCAGCTGGCCGCCGCCGGGGCCGGGCCCGGCCGGGTGGCCGGGCTGGCCGCCGACCGGGTGGACCGGCCGGACGGCCTGGCCGGGGACGAGCCGGAGGCGACCGTCACCGCCCTGGTCGGCGCCCCCGGCAGCGGCCGCTCCACCGAACTGGCCGCCCTGGCCGCCCGCCGCGGCGACGGCGCCCGGCCGCTGCCCACCCTCTGGCTGCGCGGCGCGGACCTGCGCGCCGAGGACCGCTCGCTCGCCGAGGCGGTGGAACGGGCGCTGGCCGCCGCCGCGGCCGAGCTCGGCACCCCGGCGCCCGCGCCGGAGCCGGTGGCGGCGCTGTGCGCGGCGGCCGGACGCCCGCTGCTGGTCGTCCTGGACGGCCCCGAGGAGGCCCCGGCCGAACCGGACCCGCGCTGGCTGCGCGGCGCCGGGCAGTGGCTCACCGGCTGCGGGGCCCGACTGCTCACCGCCTGCGGCGAGGAGCTCTGGGAACGGTTGGCGGCCGAGCCCTGGGGCAGCGGCGCCGCCGGCGTCCCCCGCCCGGCGGAACCGGGCCCGGACGGCGACCTGGCCAGCGCCCCCACCGTCCGGATGGACGGCGGCGGGCCCGGCACCCCGACCCTGGCCGGGCACCGGCTGGGCCCGCTGCCCGCCGAGGCGGCCGAGCGGGTGCGCCGCCGCTACGGGCTGCCGCCCGGCCGCCCGGCCGCCGCCGAGGACGCCCGGCACCCGCTGGCCGTGCGGCTGGCCGGCGAGCTGTGGGCGCAGGGCCTGCACGACGGGCCCGCGCTGCGCAGCGACCTGTTCGGCGCCCACCTGGACCTGCACTGCCTGCGGGTGGCCCAGCGGCTGGCCGAGGACGGCCGCCCGCGCCGCCCGGGCGCCCACCGCCGGGGCGCCGCCCGGCCCGCCGGGCCGCGCCGGGGCCGGGTGCGCCGGCTCGCGGCGGCGGTGGCAGGGCGGGTGCACGAGGCGGCCCGGCGGATGCTCGGCGAGGAGCCGGGCGCGCTCGGCCGGGAGGCCTTCCAGGAGCTGTTCCCGGTCGACGGCGGCTGGGCCACGGCGGTGCTCGCCGAGGGGCTGTTCGTCCCCGCCGGGCCCGGCTACCGCTTCGCCCACGGGGAGTTCGCCGACTGGCTGCAGGGCCGGCACCTGGACCTGGACGCGGCGCTGCGGATGCTGCTCGGCGAGGCCGAGGACACCCCGCCCGGGCCGGAGGGGCCCGGGCCGGCCGTCCCCCGGCACCGGATCGGCCCGGTCACCGCCGCGCTGCGCCGGGTCGCCGAGACCTGGGGCGCGACCGCCCTGGACCCGTGGCTGCACCGGATCTGGCGCGCGCTGGACCTGCGCCCGCCCGGCAGCGAACCCGCCTGGTGGGCGGCCCGGTTGCTCACCGCCGGACTCGCCGCCAGCCCCGACCCGACCGAACACCTGGCGCTGCTCGACCAGTTGGCCCGCCGGACGGCCGAACGGGCGGCCACCGCGGGCGGTTGGCAGGCGGTCGACGGACTGAACCGCTTCGACCCCGCGTTCTGGACCGGTCTCGGCCTGCCCGTCGAGGCCGAACTCGCCCTGCTGCGCCGTCTGGTGGCCGCCGACGGCCCCGGGCAGCAGTTCCTCGCGGCGGCGGCCGACCGGCTGCGCGCCGACCCGGTCGCGGTGTTCCCGCTGCTCTGCGCCTGGTTCGACGACCCGGCCGGCCTGCCGGGCCGCCCGGGCCGCACCGTGGCGGACCTCGCCCACGACCTGCTGCACGCCCACCGCCGGTCCGCCCTGGACGAGTTGGCCGACGCGCTGGCCGACGCCGCGCACCCGCGGGCGGACGCGCTGCTCACCGTGCTCGCCGCCGAGGAGCCGTCCGCGCTCTGCCGCGCGGTGGACCGCTGGAGCCACGACCGCCGGCCCGAACGGCACGTCGCGGCCGCCGTCCACGCGCTGCGGACCGCCCCCTACGCGAGCGGGGCCGGCACCGAACTGCTGCGCTTCGCCGCCCTGACCCTGCTCGCCCGCGAGGACGAACCGGCCCTGCACAGCGCCGCGCTGGCCCTGCTGGTCGCCGACCCGGTGACCAGGGCCGGGCACCTGGACGCCGCACTCGCCCTGCACCGCGCGGGCGGCGACGCCTTCCTGACCCCGCGCGCCCTCGCCCCGGCCCTGGAGAGCGACCCGGAGCCCGTGCTGGCCGCACTCGCCGACGCCCTGGCGGCGCCCGGCGCGGCCCCCGCCGAGACCCTGCGGGTGCTCGCCGACGCCCGTGCCCCGGTGGCCGCCCGGCGCAGCGCCGACCTGGCCGCCCGGCTGCTGCGCCGCCACCCGGCGCTGGCCGGGCCGGTCGCCGTCGACTACCTCGGCCGTCGGCTGGGGCGGGCCGCGATCGACGGGCCGGCCGCCCGGCTGGAGCTGCGGGTGCTGCTCGGCGGCGTCCTGGCCGCCCCCGCGGCGGCGGTCCGCACGCCCTTCGCCGAGGCGCTGTCCGTCCCGGTGACGGACCCGGCGGCGGACGCGCTGCGCTGCGAGCTGCTGGACACCCTGCTCGCCACCGAGGCCGACCGGGCGGTGCTCACCGTGGCCGTGGAGCGCCTCGCCGAGCACTGCGCGGCCGAGAACCCGGCCCGGGCGCGCGCCGTGCTGGCCCGGGCGGTGCCGGGGCTGGCGGGCGCGGACGAGCTGCTGGTGCGGTGCGCGGGGCGGTCGGCGGCGTTCGCCCGGCTGCTCGCCCGGTGGCCGTCCGACGCCGCCCCGACCGCCCCGGACGGGCCCCGGCTGGCCCGGATGCGGGCCCTGGTGGCGGCCGGCCGGGACGCCCAGTACGCCGCCGCCGAGGCGGAGCGGACCGCGGCCGTGCGGGCCGTCCGTGCGCCGGTGCGCCCAACCCCCCTTCCGGTGCCTGAGCCGGGGCAGGCGCATGGCACGCTATAGGGGTTCGGTTGTGAGCGTTTGAGCGTGCCGAGGGCACGCACCGTACGGAACAAGGAGCAGTCGGGTGCAGCGCTGGCGTGGCCTGGAGGAGATCCCCGGTGACTGGGGACGCAGCGTCGTCACCATCGGCTCGTTCGACGGGGTGCACCGCGGGCATCAGCTGATCATCGGGCGGGCCGTCGAGCGGGCCCGTGAACTGGGCCTGCCCTCGGTCGTGGTGACCTTCGACCCGCACCCGCGCGAGGTGATCCGCCCGGGCAGCCACCCGCCGCTGCTCGCGCCGCACCCGCGCCGGGCCGAGCTGATCGCCGAACTCGGCGTGGACGCGGTGCTGGTGCTGCCGTTCACCACCGAGTTCTCCCAGGAGTCCCCGGAGACCTTCGTCCGGCAGGTGCTGGTGGACGCGCTGCACGCCCGGGTGGTGATCGAGGGCCCCAACTTCCGCTTCGGGCACCGGGCCGCGGGGAACGTCGCGCTGCTCGCCGAGCTGGGCGGGGCGGACGACTTCCAGGTCGAGGTGGTGGACCTCCAGGTGTGCGGCACCGCCGGGGACGGCGAGCCGTTCTCCTCCAGCCTGACCCGCCGCCTGGTCGAGACCGGGGACATGGCCGGCGCGGGCGAGGTGCTCGGCCGCCCGCACCGGGTCGAGGGCGTGGTGGTGCGCGGCGCGCAGCGCGGCCGCGAGCTCGGCTACCCGACCGCCAACGTGGAGACCGTGCCGCACAGCGCCGTCCCGGCCGACGGCGTGTACGCGGGCTGGCTGACCGCCGACGGCGAGCGGATGCCGGCGGCGATCTCGGTCGGCACCAACCCGACCTTCGACGGCACCGCCCGTACCGTCGAGGCGTACGCCATCGACCGGGTCGGGCTGGACCTGTACGGGCTGCACGTGGCCGTGGACTTCCTGGCCTACCTGCGCGGGATGGAGAAGTTCGACTCCATCGAGGCGCTGCTGGACCGGATGGCCGACGACGTCAAGCGCGCCCGGGAGCTGACCGAGGCCTGAGCCCGGTCCGGCCGCCGCTGCCGGGGAACGCCGAAGGGCCCGCCGACTCCTCCGAGTCGGCGGGCCCTTCCGTACGTCACTGCGGGGGCGCCTGCGGCGGGTAGCCGTACCCCGGGCCCGGCTGCGGGGCGCCGGGCTGCTGCGGCCACGGGGCTCCGGGGGCGGGCTGCTGCGGGTAGCCGTACCCGGGCGGGGGCGGCGGGGCCTGGCCGGGCTGCGGCGCCCACGGCGCCCCCGGGGCGGGCTGACCCGGGTAGCCCTGCTGCTGGGGATCGGCGTACGGCTGCGGCTGGCCCGGCTGCGGGTAGCCCGTCTGCGCCTGCTGCTGCCAGCCGGCCTGCTGGGCGGCCGCCTGCTGGGCCCGGGCGATGTCCTCGCCGACCAGGGTGGCCAGCTCGAAGTACGCCTCGCGGACCTTGGGCCGCATCATGTCGAGGTTGACCTCGGCACCGGCCGCCAGGCTCTCGTCGAAGGGCACCACGATGACGCCGCGGCAGCGGGTCTGGAAGTGCGCGACGATGTCCTCGACCTTGATCATCTTGCTGGTCTCGCGCACCCCGGAGACCACCGTGATGCTGCGCTGCACGAGGTCCGCGTAGCCGTGCGCGGAGAGCCAGTCCAGCGTGGTGGAGGCGCTGGAGGCGCCGTCCACGCTCGGGGTGGAGACGATGATCAGCTGGTCGGCGAGGTCCAGCACCCCGCGCATCGCGCTGTACAGCAGGCCGGTGCCGGAGTCGGTCAGGATGATCGGGTACTGGCGGCCCAGCACCTCGATGACCTGGCGGTAGTCCGAGTCGTTGAAGGTCGTCGACACGGCCGGGTCGACGTCGTTCGCCAGGATCTCCAGGCCCGAGTTGAGGTCCTGCGAGGTGAACTGACGGATGTCCATGTAGCTGCGCAGGTGCGGGATGGCCGTCACCAGGTCGCGGATGGTCGCGCCGGTCTGGCGCTTGACCCGGCGGCCCAGGGTGCCGGCGTCCGGGTTGGCGTCGATCGCGATCACCTTGTCCTGGCGCTCGCTGGCCAGGGTGGCGCCGAGCGCGGTGGTGGTCGTGGTCTTGCCGACGCCGCCCTTGAGGCTGATCACGGCGATCCGGTAGCAGCTCAGCACCGGGGTGCGGATGATCTCCAGCTTGCGGGCCTTCTCGGCCGCCGCGGCCTTGCCGCCGAACTGGAACCGCGGCTGCTGGCGCTGCTGCTTGGGCTGGCTGCGCAGCAGCCGGTCCGAGGACAGCTCGACGGCGGCGGTGTAGCCCAGCGGCGCCCCGTGGGCGGTCTGCTGCGGGGCGGCGGCCTGCTGGAACGCGGCGGGCGGCGGCGTGGCCGCGCCGCCCTGCGGCGGCCAGGGCTGGGCGGGGGCGGGCGGCTGCGGCTGGCCGGGCTGCCCGGGGTAGGGGTGGCCGGGCTGGGGCTGGGGCTGGGGCTGGGCGGCGGGCGGCTGCTGGTAGGCGCCGGGCTGCGGCCAGCCGCCCTGGCGCGGATCCACCGGGGCGGGCGGCGCGGGCTGCGGCTGGACCGGCTGCGGCTGCGGCTGTGCGTGCTGCGGCGGTGCGAGCTGCTCGGGGTAGGGCTGGCCGAGGTGGGGCTGGCCGGGCTGGGGCTGCGGCTGGGCGGCGGCCGACTGCTGGGCGGCCCAGGCGGCCTGCGGGTCCCAGCCGACCTGCGGGTCCCAGCTCATCTGCGGGTCCAGCGGAGCCGTCGGGCCCTGGGGCGGTCCGGGCTGGACCGGCGGCTGCTGCGCGAACTGCTGAGGGGGCACCGGCGGCACCGGCGGACCGGGCTGGGCGGGCGGGGCAGGCGGTCCGGGCTGCGGCACCGGCGCGGCCGCCGGGTACGGCTGCGGCGCGCTCGGCTGGGCCGGTGCCTCCGCCGCCGCCGGCGGCCACGGCTGGGCGGTGAGCGGCGCCTGCGGCTGCTCCGGCGTCACCGCCGGGCCCGCCGCCGGGAAGGGGACGTGCTGTGCCTCGGCCTGCACGGGCGCGACCGGCGGCACCGGGGCGGGGAGGGGCGCCGGCTCGGCCGCCGGGGCGGGCGCGGGAGCCGGGGGCGCGAGCGTGTCCGGTGCGGGAGCAGCGACCGGCACGGGCGCGGGCAGGGGTGCGGGCGCGGGCTGGGGTGCCGCGGGCGCCTGGCCGGCCGTGGGCACTGCGGCCGGTGCGGGAGCGGCGGACTCCGGCGTCGGAGCCCCGGCCATCGGAGCCCCGGCCGCCGGAGCCCCGGCCGCCGCGGCGTCAGCCCCCGGGGCCGGCGCGGCGGGCGCCGCCGCCGGGCCCGACTGCACGTACCAGGACGGGGGAGTGTAATCGGGCGCGTCGGACCAGTCGTCGTCGTCCTCCGCCGCGTTGTCGCCGACGTAGACGCCGTCCCGATCGCTGCTCACTAGGGCTCCCTCGTGTTCGCCGCCGCTTGTTCAGCGGTGCCGTTGCCGCAACAAAGACTAGGCCGTTCGGCTGCTCCTGTTGAAGGCGGCTTCGGTTCCGGACCGGGAACGACCGGCCCGGACGCGCCCCTCAGTCCATCCGGCGCGGGCCGCCGAGCACCTGCTGTTCGGCCTGGCCGGCCACCGTCCGGACGTACTGGCGCCGCATCCGGGTGGCCCACAGGGTGAGGTCGTCGCCGAGGCCGGGCAGCGCGGCCACGTCCTCCGGCGGCAGTGACAGCACCCGGCCGACCACCTCCGCCTCCTGGGGCATGATCCGCTGCACCCCGACCAGGTCGGCCGCGTTGAGCACCCGGGAGGCGTTCGGGCCGAGGTAGGGCAGCAGGGTCAGCGTGGTCTGCCAGGGCGCGGCGGAGAGCCGGGTGCGCGGCGGGCGGGCGCCGAGGTCGCGCACCACCAGGACGGGCGAGGCCACCGAGGCGCCCTGCGGGCCGAGCCGTCCGACCTGGTGCACCGTCACGCACGGCTGGCCGCCGCCGGCGGCCTGCGCCATCGGGCCCCAGAGCTGGGCGCGGGCGGTCTCCACCGCGACCCGGGCGCCGATCGCGGCCGCGCGCAGCGCGATCACCTGCGCCGTCCACACGCCGCCGACCAGCACCAGGTCGTACGCGCTGGGGCGGAACAGGCCGAGCACCGCGGGCAGGCCCTGCGGGTCGACGCCGATCACCACCCCGTCGTCGCCGACCGGGAAGGCCAGCGCCGCCAGGTCGGCGGCCTCCAGCACGTGCTTCTCCCGGCGTGGTCCGCGCAGCCCGAAGCCGGGCAGGATCCGCGGTCGCGGCCGGCGCTGCTCGGTGCCGGGGGTCGGACCGGGGGCGGGGTAGGTCTGGTACGCCATCAGGATGTTCCTCCCAGCGGCAGGGTGGCGAGCATGCCGGGGGCCTGTTCGAGGTCGAGCCGGACCAGGCCGAGGCCGGCGCTCTGCGCCCGCGCCTCCAGCTGGCGGCCGATGTCGCCGACCTCGTCCTCGTTGCGCCCGGTCACCCGCAGGTGGCCGCTGACGGTGACCGAGCCGCCGGTGCCGTGCCCGGCGGTGAGGCTGAACGTGCTGGCCAGCGCGGGGGAGCCGGTGATCAGATTGACCAGGTCCGGGGCGCCGATCCGGCCGGCCGCGCCGCCGGGGCGGGTCAGCTGCGGCCAGCGGGAGATCCAGTAGGTGCTGTGCCAGCGGTCGTCGATCCGCCAGAAGCGGTTGCCCTCCTGGGTGCGGCGGGTGGTGCCGCCGCCGCTGCCGGTGCCCTGGCGTCCGGCCACCGCGATCGGGTTGGCGCAGGTGGCGATGGCGAGGGCGGAGATCAGTTCGCGCTCGTCCAGCACGGTGGCGTTGAACCCGGCGCTGTTGAGCCGTCCGGCCAACTGGTCGGTGACCCGCTGGAGGGCCTTGCGGGCGCCCTCCTCGCCGCCGCCGCGGGCCCGGACGGCGGTGGCCGCGCGCTCCGGGTCGAGCTTGAGGGCGACCCAGGTCAGTCGCAGGCCGGGGGTGGCGGTGCCGTCGGGCAGTTCGCGGTAGCCGCGGGCGGCCAGCGACTGCTCCGGCACGTGCTGGGCCGGGGCGGGCTGGGTGTGCTGGACCAGCTGCACCGACTCCAGGGCGATGTCGTCCACGGTGAGCGCCGAGCAGATCACGTCCAGCGGCAGCGGCAGCGCGGTGCGCACCGGGCGCAGCGGCTGGTCCTTGGCCTGGACGAGCAGCACCGAGCTGAGGAAGGTGCCGTCGCCGACCATGCCGGTCTCCCGGCGCACGGGGCGGCCGCCGAAGTCGGCCTCGGTGGCGTGGGTGCAGGTGCGCAGCGCCGGCTCCAGCTCCAGCGCGGGCGCCAGCGCCGGGTCGGTGCCGGGCGGCGGCAGCAGCGACTTCGCCTGCCTGCGGCGGGACTTGAGGGCCGAGCGGACCTGCAGCAGCTCCGGGACGGTGCGGCCGCGCAGCGGGACGAGCGCCAGCACCAGCAGGACCAGCGAGACCGCGCCGAAGCCGGCCGCGACCGGGCGGCTGATCGTCCAGCCGACCGCGACCAGGGCGACCGCGACCTCGACCAGGACCAGCTGCTGGAGCTTCAACCGGCCGCCGAGCAGCCCGGGTCGGGGGTTGACGCGCACCTGGACGGGGCCGCCCCCGCCGCCCGTCGGCAGCCGTTCGGCCGCGGCCCCGGTAGGGGTGGCGCCGCGACGGGCCCGCCCGGACCGGTGCGACCTTCCGCCGCCCGCGTCGGCGCCGCGTTCTGGAGCGGTCTGGCTTGGCATCCCCCGATGGCCCTCTCTGATCCGTTGTCGCGGCCCGGCTGGCTGGTTCGCGGACCGTACCCGTACCGTACTCACCGTCTGCTGCCGCATCGTAGAGGGTTCGGGCCGGATCCCGCCCGGCGGGTGCGGGCCACGGGCAGGTCGGGCCGACGGGAGGCCGGGCACCGCCGGCACGGCGCCGGCACACGTCTGACAGAGGGGGACGACGAGGATGGCATCGCGCCGGGACGAGCTCAACGCGTACACCTTCGCCCGCAAACGCACGGTGGGGGCGTTCCTGCTGCCCTCCGGCGGCGGCAGTGACGAGGACGCGCCGCGCCCGGTGAAGGCGGTGCTGCCGAGCGTGCTGGTGGGGGCCGTGGTGGTGGCCGGGTTCGGGCTCTGGGGGGTGTTCAAGCCCGCCGCCCCGGTGCAGTGGGACAGCGGCAAGAACATCATCCAGGGCAAGCAGTCGACCACCCGCTACGTGGTGCTGACCGACCCGGACGGCAGGACCAAGCGGTTGCACCAGGTGCTCAACATGTCCTCGGCGCGGCTGGTGCTGCCGGTCGACGCCAAGGTCGTGGTGGTGGACGACGGGGTGCTGGACCGCTACCCCAACCACGGCCCGACGATCGGGATCCCGTACGCCCCGGACAAGTTGCCGGGCAAGGACAACGCCAACCAGCCGATGAAGTGGGCGGTCTGCGACCGTCCGGGGTCGGACGACAAGCGGGAGACCGTCAACCAGGCGGTGTTCGTGGCGGCCGGGGCGGACGCGGCGGCGCTGTCCGCGAAGGACCGGATGCTCGGCCCGGACCAGCTGATGCTGGTGCAGCAGGCCGACGACCAGCAGGTGTCGACCACCTCGGCGACGGGCCAGGCGGTGGCGAGCCTGTTCCTGGTCGACGCGCAGGGCCGCAAGCACGCGATCGGACCGAAGTCCGACGACAAGGAGCGCAAGGCGCTGGTCACCGCGGTCTTCGGGCCCAACGCGGTGCCGCAGCGGGTGAAGCGGGAGTGGCTGGACACCCTGGTGCCCGCGAGTCCGATCGTCTTCCCCGACGTCAAGGAGACGGCGGACAGCCAGGGCCCCAACTCGAACGTGGCCCTGGGCAACGCGGCGGACCGCCGGATCGGCCGGCTGGTGCACTACCAGGACCGCCACTACGTGGTCGGCAAGGACGGCCTGTTCCTGATCACCCCGTTCCAGGCGGAGCTGATCCGGCAGAACCCGGCCTACCAGATGCTCTACAAGTACGACCAGGACAAGCGGCCGCGCAGCGACGAGATGACCCCGGACGACCAGTCCAGGTTCAACACGGACGTCCGGCTGCCGAACACCCCGGACGACTGGCCGTTGAAGTCCGGTGCGCCGGTGAACAACTGGACGGACCGGCAGGACCCCCGCCAGGTGGTGTGCAGCACCTACGACGGCATGGCCGAGGACGGCCACACGCCCAGGCGCAGCGTCTGGGCGGGGACGGCCTACCCGGCGGCGTACAACAACGGCGCGGGCGCGGCGTTCGTGACGCCCGGCCACGGTCTGTTCTACCGGGCGGTGGACAACGCGGCCGGCGGTGGCGCCGCGGGTGCCGGGGCCACCCCGACGGCGGCGGCCAACGCCAACGCCGGTGCGCCCGACGGCTCCGGCACCGACTTCCTGATCACCGAGACCGGTCTGCGTTACTCCGTCCCGGCCAACGGCGACGGCGGCCACGGCCCCGGCCCGTCGGCGTCGGCGAGCGGTGCGCCGAAGGCGGCGACCCCGGCGCCGGGCGCCCAGAACCCCGGGGCGGGGGGCCAGCCCACCCAGAACCCGGACGACCAACCCGGCGGCAACCAGGCGCGGTTGGGCTACCAGAACGTCCAGCCGCTGCCGGTGCCCAAGGAGTGGTCGAACCTGGTCCCGGCCGGCCCGCCGCTGACCGCGAAGAGCGCCGCGCAGCCGCAGAACGCCTGATCGGCCAAGCCCGGCAACGGAATTGGCCCCAGTGTCATGGTCTGGTAACTAGTGGACGCTCGATGTTGGGCGAGTTGCGTGTGCCGACTACAGTGCTGCTGGACATCACACGGGTGATGCGACGACGGGGCCCCGGGGGCCCTCCGTACACACAATGTTTGTCTCATGGGGGATGGTGGAGCATGAGTGACGGCCAGTTCACGGTGACCGCTCAGGAGATGATGGACTTCGCCGGGAAGATCGAGACGGCCATCGGCCAGATCGAGACGGAGCGCAAGGCGCTCCAGACCACGGTCGAGAACATCACCAGTGGCTGGAAGGGCCAGGCGGCGGACGCCTACAAGGTCCTCCAGGGCAAGGTCAACACGGACGTCGACGACCTGCGCAAGTCGCTGACCGCGATCAAGCACGCCATCGAGCTCACCACCAAGCACTACGCGAGCGCGGAAGAGGAGCAGAAGGCGCTGTTCGGCCCGCAGGGCTGAACGCCGCAGAGCTGACCAGCACTCTGTTCCGACCGTCCGTTCGACGGGGCGCCCGCGGCTGAGCGCCGGGTGCTCCGCATCCTCGTCAAGGGAGACATTGTGACCGACCACATCCTCGTCAACTTCCAGACCCTCCACCAGGCGTCGCAGGACGTGCAGAACTCGGCGAACAAGATCGAGGGCATGCTGTCCGACCTGCGCAAGGAGGTCACCAAGATCTCCCAGGGCTGGCAGGGCCAGGCCCAGCAGGGCTACAACGCCCAGCAGGCCAAGTGGGACTCCGCCGCCCAGGACCTCAAGGAGACCTGCGCCAAGATCTCCGGTTCGCTGGAGAGCGCCGCGCAGAGCTACAACGCGACCGAGAAGAAGAACGCCGGTCTCTGGCAGCAGTAGTCGACCGACCGTTCCCGGACGGGAACGACAGGGGCGGGCGCCCGGGTCCGGGCGCCCGCCCTTCGGCGCGCGGCGCGGCACGGGGGCGAACATGAGGGGTGGCAGGGTGTCCGGACGCGGGTTCCGCAGGACGGCCGCGGCGCTGGCCGCGTTCACGGTGCTGGGCGCTCCGGCGGCCGCCCCCGCGCACGCGGACGGCGGGCCCGGGCTGGCCGCCGCCGGTGACTGTCCCCGGCCCGCGCCCGACGTGCCGACCGTGCCGTGGTCGCTGCAGCGGATACTGCTCGACCAGCTCTGGCAGGGCGGGGCGACCACCGGCAACGGCGTGACGGTCGCCGTCATCGACACCGGGGTCGACGACACCAACCAGCAACTGCACGGCAGGGTGGACGTGGGCCCCACCCTGCTGATCGACAAGCAGAGCAACAAGGCCGTCGACGGCAACTCCCTGACGGACACGGTCGGCCACGGCACCAAGGTGGCCGGCATCATCGCCGCGGGCCGCAGCGACCGGACCGGCTTCGTCGGGCTGGCCCCCGACGCCAGGATCTACGCGATCCGGCAGAACGACAGTGCGGGCAACGGCGACGTCTCCACCCTGACCGCGGCCATCAACGACGCGGTCGACAAGCACGTCGGGGTCATCAACATCTCCCAGGACGTGCGCGGCGCGGGCGACGCCCGGTTCGGCGGCTACCAGGAGTTGAAGGCCGCGATCGAGCGGGCCGAGCAGAACAAGGTCGTGGTGGTCGCCTCCAGCGGCAACGACGGCAACGAGGGCGACACCTACCCGGGCGCCTTCCCGACCGTGCTGTCCGTGGGCGCCTCCGACCGCAACAACGAGCGCGCCCCGTTCTCCCAGTACGGCTCCTTCGTGAAGGTCGCCGCGCCCGGTGTCGAGATGCTCTCCACGGTGCCCGGCGGCGGCCAGTGCGTGGACAACGGCACCAGCTTCGCCGCCCCGTACGTCTCCGGGCTCGCCGCGCTGCTGGTCGGCGCGCACCCGAAGTGGACGCCGGCCCAGGTGCGGGCCTGGATCGAGCAGACCGCCCAGCGCACCGAGCGCGGGCCGAACCGGTTCATCGGCTGGGGCGTGGTGGACCCGGTGAAGGCCGTCACCACGGCGCCCGAGAACCCGCCGTCCGAGCCCGCCCAGGACGCCCCCGTGCAGCTGGCCGCGGCCCCGATCGTGCCGGCCCCGGTCGGCCTCGGCGAGACCCAGGCCGACCGCGACGGCCGTACCGCCACCTACGTGGTCGGCGTCGGCGCGCTGCTGGTCGCCCTGCTGATCGGCGGCGGCGTCGTGCTGCGCGACCGGCGCCGCGGCTCCGCCGACTGACCCGCCCGCCCGCGCGCCCCCCGCGGGGTCCGGGAGAAACCCGGGGAACGCCTGTAACACCGGGGCCGGTCCACCGCATCCATCAAGTGTCGGCGGGGCACACGGACACGGGGGAGCGACGGGCACATGGGGTGGATCGGGGGCGGCCGGGAGGCCAAGGACGCCGAGTTCCTGGAGCTCGTCTCCAGCCGGACCGGGCACCTGTACCGCTCGGCCTGTCTGCTCACCAGCGGCGACACCCACTACGCCGAGGACCTCGTACAGGAGGCCCTCAGCCGGATGTACGTGCTCTGGCGGCGCAGCGCCTTCACGGGCGGCCGCCACCGGATCGACAACCCGGCGGCCTACACCCACACCGTGATGGTGCGGACCTTCCTCGCCCAGCAGCGCCGCCGCTCCAGCGGCGAGCGCCCGACCGAGGCCCTGCCGGAGGCGGCGGGGCAGGACACGGACAGCAGTCTGCGGCTGACCCTGCTGGACGCGCTGGGGCGGATGTCCGCCGGGGACCGGGCCGTGCTGGTGCTGCGCTACTGGGAGGACCGCAGCGTCGAGCAGACCGCCGAGGTGCTGCGGCTCTCCTCCGGCGCGGTCCGCACCAGGACCACCCGGGCGCTGGCCCGGCTGCGCACCCTGCTCGGCGACTCGCTGGCCGAGCTCTCGGCCCGCTGAAACGTTCCGCCCACCGGCACACCCGCCCGTCGGCACACCCGCCCACCAGCACACCGGCACACCCCGCATTTCCCCGGTACTTCCGCGACGCAAGGAGACGGTGATCCGCCATGCCCGAGCAGGACAAGTTCGAAGACGACCTCCTCTACGCCCTCACCCGCACCGGTGAGGGTTTCCGCCCCGAGCAGGCCGACCAGGCCGGGATGGTCGCGGGCGGCTACCAGCGGGGCCGCCGCCGCTGGCGCAGCCGTTCGACCGCCGCGGTGGTGGGCGGCGCCGCCGCGCTGGCCCTGGTGGGCACCGGGGCGGTGTACCTGACCGGGTCCAGCTCGCCGTCCGGTACGACCACGGTGGCGGCCGCCTCCACCGGGGCGGCGTCGGGGAGTACGGGCACGAGCGCCGCGCTGACCCCGGCTTCGACCGGTACGCCCACCCCGAAGGAGGTCAGCGGCGACGAGGTGCTGGCCGCCTTCCAGGCCCTGCTGCCCAAGGGCCAGGTCACCGACGGCAAGGGCACCGGCACCGAGCCGCCGTCCGGCAAGCCGGGCGGCTCAGTCAACGCGGGCGCCACCCTGCTCTTCGACGACGGCCAGGGCAAGGCCGCGATGGGCATCTCGCTGACCCGTCTGGCGCCGAACGACCCCAACCGGGCGCAGAACGTCTGCCCGGACAAGAAGCTGGTCCCGTACGACGCCTGCTCCAGCACGAGTGTGCCGGGCGGCGGTTCGCTGACCGTCCTCCAGGGCTACGAGTACCCGGACAAGCGGGCCACCACCAAGTCGTGGAACGCCAGGCTGATCGGCCAGGACGGCCGGCAGGTCGAGCTGTCGGAGTGGAACTCCCCGGCCGAGAAGGGCGCGCCGGACAGCCGGCCGACCCCGCCGCTGTCGCCCGAGCAGCTCAGGGCGATCGTCACCGACAAGTCCTGGGACCCGGTGATCGCCGCGATCCCGGAGCCGGAGCCGGTGCCGGTGCGCGACACCGGCCGGGAGTACAGCGCGCAGGAGATCCTGCAGACCGTCGCCGGACTGCTGCCGAGCGGACTGACCGAGACGGAGCCCGGCGGCGACGGCTTCGGCTACGCCAACTTCGTGCTGAACGACGGCAAGGGCAAGTCCATGGTGCAGCTCAACGTGCAGGACTGGAGCGGTGACCGGGGCAACTCGTTGTTCGGCGACGCCAGGACGCTGCCGGACGGCACCAAGGTGGTCGTCAGCAAGGGGAGCGACAAGCCGGGCGTGGACATGTGGACCGTCGACACCCTGCACCCGGACGGCCTGCGGGTGGTGATCAGCTCGTTCAACAGCGGCACCCAGACGTCCCCGGCGACCCGTAGGACCCCGGTGCTGACCGACGACCAGATGCAGACGATCGCCGCCGCCCCGGTCTGGAAGCTCAGGAAGTAGCGCGGCGGTGCGGACGCGGAGGTGCCCCGGGCCTGGGGGAGGCCCGGGGCACCGCCGCGTGGGGGAGGGGTGGGGGATCGGGGGGTCAGTCCTGCTGGTCCTCGGGGAGGCTGATCACCCAGCGGGTGTCCTGCCGGGGGCGCAGGTAGAACAGCCAGTAGAGGGTGGCGACGGCGGTGATGCCGCCGGTCCACAGCAGGGGTTCGGCGTCCAGCTGGGTCATCACGTACACCAGGACGACGATCAGCAGCGCCGGGACGGCGGGCCACAGCGGCATCCGCCAGGCGGCGGCGTGCTTGTGGTGGCCGCGGCGGGAGAGCAGCGAGGCGATGGCGACCAGCAGGTACATCGCGGTGACGGCGACGCCGGTGATGTTGCTGAGGAGTTCGCCCTTGACGAAGCAGAGCGCGGCGCCGGGCAGGCCGACCGCGAGGGTGGCGATCCAGGGGGAGCCGAAGCGGCCGAGGGTGCCGAAGGCCTTGTTGACGGGCTCGGGCCAGGCCTTGTCGCGGGCGGAGGCGAACAGCACCCGGGAGTTCTGGATGACCATGACGATGCCGGCGTTGATGATCGCCAGCGCGATGCAGAGGCTGATGAAGGTGCCGACGGCGGAGTTGCTCCAGGCGGTGACCATGCCGGAGATGTCGCCGGAGGTCAGGGTCTGCAGGTCGGGGGCGCCCAGGGTGATGGCGGCGACCGGGATCAGGATGATGGCGCTGGAGAGGCCGAGGGTCCACAGCACGGTGCGGGAGACGGTGCGGCGGGGGTTCTCCAGTTCCTCGGAGAGGTAGACGGCGGTGGAGAAGCCCTGGGTGGCGAACAGCGCGATGCCGAGGGCGCCGATGATGGCGCCGATGCCGACGGGGCTGGCGGCGCCGCCGTCAGTGGAGACCAGGCCGTGCAGCAGGCTGGGGTGGGCCGCGTTGGCGTGGGCGAAGCCGAGCACCGAGACCACGCCGGCCGCGATGACCTCCAGGACCAGGAAGATGCCGGTGATCCAGGCGTTGGCGCGCAGGTCGAGCAGGCCGGCCAGGGTGGCGGCGAGCATCACGGCGGCGCCGGCGATCGGCTTGTCGACGTGCAGGACGGGCGCCAGGTAGTCGGCGGTGCCGAGGGCGATGACCGAGGGGACGATCATCACCACGATGAGCGACTGGATGAAGACCAGCCAGCCCGCGAGCCGTCCGGCCAGGGTGCCGACCATCGCGTACTCGCCGCCGGCGCTGGGGATCAGGGTGCCGAGCTCGGAGTAGCAGAACGCGACCGCGACGCAGAGGACGGAGCCGATGGCGATCGCCAGGGCGGTGGCGCTGCCGATGCTGGAGAACAGTTCCGGCACGATCACGAAGAGCGTCGACGCGGGGGTGACGCAGGACAGCGTGAGCAGTGTGCCGCCCACGACGCCGATCGAGCGCTTGAGCTGCTGGGGTGCGGCCGCGCCGTCCGCCGTGGCGGCTACGTTCTGTGGCGGGCGAAGCGTGTCGGTCATGTGGATTCCGATCGGCTCTGTTCGGTCCTGGGACGGGAGCGGTATCGCCTCCGCTGGCTCGTTGCTCGGGTCTGGTCCGGTCGCTCCCGGGCCGCCATGGAACCTTGGGCGTATTGATTGCGTCAACGCCGGAACTGCTTCGGAATCCGTTGCGGTGAAAGGCATAAGCATGCGATCCGATGATCACTGAGGGTCATGGCGCTGTTTGTCCGACTTGTTACTTTGGCAACATCGGGCATGAATCCAAGGTGAACGGCGTGTTGCGGGCCACCATTCAAAGGCCGTGACTCGGTCGTACGGCGACACGCCAGGTGTGACCCCGCCGTTCGGCAACTGCCCAGGTGGGTACGGGAACCGCAGCCCCGGCCCGGAAAGATCTAGGTAACGTTTCAGCACCTGGGACGCGGAAGGGGCCGGACTCCGCAGAGTCCGACCCCTTCACTCACTGTCCGTAGCGGGCGGCCCGTGGCCGCGCCCGGTCACTGCACCGGCAGCCAGCCCGTCTGGACCATCTGCCCGTTGGTCGCACGGCGTGACACGAACACCCCGCGGCCCGGCGGCAGCGCCTGCGGCTTGACCGTCCCCAGCAGCGCGCCCTCGTCCCGGTTGCCCGACAGGATGACGCCCTGCCCGCCCAGCTCGCGCATCCGCTGCATCACCGGCTCGTACAGCGAGCGCCCGGCGCCGCCCGCGCTGCGGGCCACGATCACCCGCAGGCCGATGTCCCGGGCGAACGGCAGGAACTCGGCCAGCGGCGCCAGCGGGTTGCCCGAGCCGGTGGCGACCAGCTCGTAGTCGTCGACGATCACGAACATGTCCTTGCCGGTGTACCAGCTGCGGTTGCGCAGCTGTTCGGCGGTCACGTCCGGGCCGGGCAGGCGGCGGGCGCAGGCCCCGCGCAGCATGTCCACGATGGCGGTCATGGCCGGCTGCGCGGCCGCGTACTCCACCAGGAACTCCGGCGGGACGGTGCCCAGCAGGGCGCGCCGGTAGTCGCCGACCACGATGCCCGCCTGGTCCGGGGTGTAGCGCTCGGTGATCTGCTTGATCAGCATCCGCAGCAGCGCGGACTTCCCGGACTCGGTGTCGCCGAACACGATGAACAGCGGGTCGGTCTCGAAGTTGACGAACACCGGCGCCAGCTCGGCCTCGTCCACGCCGAAGCACACGCCGCGCTCCGGGTGCTCGAAGCCCTTCGGCAGCGAGGTCCCGTCCAGGACGGCCGGCAGCATCCGCACCTGCGGGGCGCGCGGGCCGGTCCAGGCCCCGTCGACCGCGGCGACCAGCCCGGCCACGCCGTCCTGGAGGTCGTCCACCGAGGGGGAGCCGTCCAGTCGCGGCAGGCCGCTCAGGAAGTGCAGCCGCTCCGCGGTGATCCCGCGCCCGGCCAGCGGCGGGACGTTCTGCGCCACCCGGCGGTCGACCTCGGACTCCATCGCGTCGCCGAGCCTGAGCTCGATGCGGTTCTGCAGCAGGTCCTTGAGCGCGGGGCGGACCTCCGCGTACCGGGCGGCGCTGATCACCAGGTGGACGCCGTAGCCGAGGCCGCGCTGGGCGATGTCGCCGATCACCGGCTCCAGCCCCTCGAACTCCTGCTTGAAGGTGTTCCAGCCGTCGATCACCAGGAAGACGTCGCCGAAGGCCTCGTCGGGCAGCTGCCCGGCGGCCCGGCGGGCCCGGTAGGTCGCGATGGTGTCGATCCCGGTCGCCCGGAACAGCTCCTCGCGCCGGTTCAGCACCGCGTGCACCTCGGAGACCATCCGGCGGACCTTGTCCACGTCCAGCCGGCCCGCCACCCCGCCGACGTGCGGCAGCCCGAGCAGCGACTGGAAGCTGCCCGCGCCGAAGTCCAGCAGGTAGAACTGCACCTCGCGCGGGGTGTGGGTGAGGCCGAAGGCCGCCGTCATGCCGCGCAGCACGGTCGACTTGCCCGAGCGCGGGCCGCCGACGACCAGGCCGTGGCCGGCCGCCCCGGAGAAGTCGACCTCCAGGATGTCGGTCTTCTGCTCGCGCGGCTTGTCCACGATGCCGATCGGCGCGCGCAGCCGGCCGCCCGGGTAGCCGGGCGCGGTGAGTCCGCGGTCGGGGACGACCTGCAGCGGCGGCAGCAGGTGGTCCAGGCTCGGCGCCTCGTCCAGCGGCGGCAGCCACACCTGGTGGGCGGCCGGGCCCTGGCCGGACATCCGCTGGACGAAGACGTCCAGCACGGTGTCCACCAGCGCGTCGTCCTGCTCCTGGACCTGCGGCGCCTCCTCCTCCACGGGGGCCGGCGGCAGGTCCACGAAGGCCGAGGTGAACTCCACCGGCCGGGTGTTCACCCGCCGGCCGCCGGTCGACCGCTGCTGCCCCGGCGCCCGGTAGGGCCCCGAGACGTACGCGGCCTTGAAGCGGTCCATCACGTCCTCGCCGAACTTGAGGTAGCCGACGCCCGGCACCGGCGGCAGGTGGTACGCGTCCGGTACGCCGATCGCCGCCCGCGACTCGGCCGCCGAGAAGGTGCGCAGACCGATCCGGTAGGAGAGGTAGGTGTCCAGGCCGCGCAGCTTGCCCTCCTCCAGGCGCTGCGAGGCCAGCAGCAGGTGCACGCCCAGGGAGCGGCCGATCCGGCCGATCTGGATGAACATCTCGATGAAGTCGGGCTTGGCGGTGAGGAGTTCGGAGAACTCGTCGATGATCAGCACCAGCGAGGGCAGCGGGTCCAGCGCCGCGCCGGCCGCCCGGGCCCGCTCGTACTCGTGGATGTTGGCGTAGTTGCCGGAGCGGTGCAGCAGCTCCTGGCGGCGGTGCAGCTCGCCCTCGATCGCGTCGCGCATGCGGTCGACCAGGGTGAGCTCGCCCTCCAGGTTGGTGATCACCGCGGAGGTGTGCGGCATGTCCGCCATGCCCAGGAAGGTCGCGCCGCCCTTGAAGTCGGCGAGCACGAAGTTGAGCGTCTCCGAGGAGTGGGTCATCGCCAGCGCCAGCACCAGGGTGCGCAGCAGCTCCGACTTGCCGGAACCGGTCGCGCCCACGCACAGGCCGTGCGGGCCCATGCCCTCCAGCGCGGCCTCCTTGATGTCCAGGTAGACGTGCTCGCCGCCCGCGCCGACGCCGATCGGCACCCGCATCCGCTCGTGCTGGGCGCGCGGGCGCCAGCTGCGGGCCACGTCGAAGGAGCCCGGGTCGCCCGAGCTCATCATGTCGGTGAAGTCCAGGTTGGACAGCAGCGGCTCGTCGTCCCCGCCGGCCGAGGCCCGGTACGGCGCCAACTGCCGCGCCAGCGCCTCGGACTGCCACAGCGAGAGCAGGTCCGGCTTGCCGCTGTACGTCGCCCCGGAGGCCGAACGCAGCACCAGCTCCTGCGGGTTGACCGTCACCATCAGGTGCCCGCTCGGCTCGTCCACCTCACCCGGGACGACCTCGATGACGGTCACCCCCTGCACGCCCTCGGGGCCGGCCAGCACCGAGTCGTGCGGCACCCCGGCGCCGTCCATGATCACCACCAGGTGCGGCTGGTCCGCGGCGGGCGCCGCGTCCCGGACGAAGCGCTGGCGGCCGGCCAGCTCGTCCTGCAGCAGGTACTCCAGCTCGCCCAGGTCGGCGGCGCTCAGCCGGCGCGAGCCCGCGCCGTCGCTCTCCTTGCGGTGCTGGTTGTGCGGGAGCCACTTGGTCCAGTCCCACTCCTCGGCCGCGCCGGGGGCCGCGGCGACCGCGATCAGCAGGTCGTCCGGCGAGTGCAGGGTGGTCAGTTGGGCGATCATCGCGCGCACGTTCCCGTACACCGAGTCCGGGTCCCCGCACACCGTGATGTGGTAGAAGGCCCGCAGCGAGACCGCCAGCGGCAGGTCCTGGAGGGTGCCGTGCGCCTTGAGGAACGAGTGCATCGCGGCCGCCGACAGCGGTTCCAGCTCGTCCATCGGCGCGGTCTGCGGCGCCACCAGCGGGGTGGACAGCTGCACCGGCCCGAGGCCGACCCGGATCTGCGCGAAGTCGCCGTCCGCCGTCCGCCGCTCCCACAGCCGGCGGCCGTCCTCGACGATCGACCAGAGCTGCTCCGGCGCCGGGTTCAGGAACAGCAGCGCGCCGCGCTGGCTCTCCGCCGTGCGGCGCACCTGGCGGCGGGTCTGCTGGAGGTACTTGAGGTAGTCGCGCCGCTCGTCCGCCATCACGGTCGAGCCGCCCCGGCGGGCCCGCACGATCTGGGCCAGCACCATGCCGACCGTCGAGACGATCATCAGACCGCCCATGATCTTCATCGGCGCGGCCGCACCCGGCGAGAAGAAGAACACCGCCGAACCGCCCATGCCGAGCATCGGCAGGATGCTCATCAGCCAGTCCTCGCCGCCCTGCCGGGGCAGCTCCGGTGGACTGACCAGCTCCACCGGCTCGTCCGGCACCGTCGGCGGGTAGGCCCTGGCCGGTCGCTTGACCATGATCACACCCATGCGTCACCCACCCCGCGGCGTCGATCGATCACTTCGGCATCAGCCCTCACGCGACTGCGCTCGGCCCGGTACGGGATTCCCGTGGCTGAGGACGCCCCACACAGCGCAGCCCCCGTACCACCTCGCGCAGGCGCCGATCCTACATAGCGGCGCACGCAGGGGCGTGCCCGCACCGACGGGGGCCGCACCCCGCACCGGCACCGGGCACGAACCGAGCGGGTAGGGTAACGCCGCGCCAACTCGCGGCCCGGCCGGGCCGGTTCCACAGCCACCCCGCGCGCCACCGTGCCGCGGCACCGTCCACACAGGGGGAGCGTCCAGTGCGTCGAAGGATCGAGGTGCCGTCGTGAGCGCGACAGCCGCCACGGGCTACTGCCGGGTGACCGTCGTCGCCCCGGACCGCCGGATCGACGTCGCCCTGCCCGAGGACGTCGCCCTCGCCGACGTCTACCCCGAGGTGCTGCGGCTGGCCAACCAGAGCCAGCCCGACGGCACCCCCACCGGCTTCCACCTGGTCCGCCGCGACGGCACCGTCCTCGACAGCAGCCTGTCCCTGGCCGCCCAACACGTCCGCGACGGCGACCTGCTGGCGCTGCGCCCCTTCGCCGAGTCGCTGCCGCCCGCCGTCTACGACGACGTCGCCGACGCCATCGCCAGCGCCGTCGAGGCCGACCGCCGGTTCTGGACCGTCGACCTCATGCGCGGCTTCGGCCTGATCGGCGCCGGGGTGCTGCTCACCCTGCTCGGCTTCGCGCTCTGGTTCTCCGACCTGCGCCACGACATGCACAGCCTGCCCGGCGTGCTGGCCGGCGTCGCCGCCGTGGTGCTCACCGCGCTCGCCGGGGTCCGCGCCCGGGTCTACCAGGACGCCCACGCCGCCGTCGCCCTCGGCCTCGGCGCCCTGCCGCACGCCATGATCGCCGGCAGCGGCGTCATCGCCGTCGCCCACCCGTGGGACGGCCCCGGCCGGCTCCAGTTCCTCACCGGCTGCGTCACCGTCCTGGTGATCGCCGTGCTGCTCGCCGGACTGCTCCCGGACAAGGACGCGGTGTTCGTCGCCGCCGCCTTCGTCGCCACCGCCGGCGCGCTCGCCACCTTCGCCGCCGTACTGATGCCCGACACCCCGGCCGGGAACATCGCCGCCGTCACCGGCGTCGCCGCCGTCGCCGCGATCGGCTTCCTGCCCAGCCTCTCCGCCCGCTTCGCCCGGCTGCCGGTCGGATTCAGCGCCCCCGGCCAGACCCGCACCCGCAGCCGCGACTACGACGAGGAGGCCGAGCGCGCCGAGGCCGTCCAGTACGAGCGGATCGCCCACCAGGCCCGCCGCGGCCACGAGGTGCTGGTCGGCCTGGTCGGCGGCTGCGCCGCGGTCGTGGTCGGCGCCTGCGCCGTCCTCTCCTTCACCGACCGGACCTTCCCCGAACTGCTCGCGCTCGCCCTCGGCATCGCCGCCATGCTGCGCGCCCGGCTGTTCCGCTACACCGCGCAGGTCCTCAGCCTCACCGTCGCCGGCCTGCTCGGCCTGTGCCTGCTGATCGTCGGGCTGTCCCTGCACACCCCGCAGTTCGTCCTGCGCGCGGCCGGCTCCAGCACCGAGCTCGACCTGCGCACCATCTGGCTGGCCGCTTCCGTCGCCTTCGGGGCCGCGCTGCTCACCGCGATCGCCCTGGTGGTGCCCCGGCTGGGCGTCTCCCCGTTCTGGGGCCGCATCCTGGACCTGGTGGACAGCCTCACCCTGATCTCGCTGGTCCCGCTGGCGCTCGCCGTGCTGAACGTCTACCGACTGGTCCGCGGCGCCACCGGCTGACCCCGCACGGCCCCGCCGCCGGGCGCCCGCCACCCGCCGCCCACCCGCCGACCGGCCGGGTGGGCGGCACTGGTACCCTTGGCCTTCGAGCGCAGCCGTGTGTCCACCCCTTCGTGGGCCGTCGACCGCGGACAGCGCTCGCGACACCGAGTTCTCGCAGAGTCCTGTGCTGTCGACCAGGACCGCTCGGTAGACCTTGAAGGAGTTGCAGTGGCACTCGCCTCTGACGTCAAGAAGCAGATCTTCGCCGAGTTCGGCCAGAAGGAGGGCGACACCGGTTCCCCCGAGGTCCAGGTGGCCATGCTCTCCCGCCGCATCTCGGACCTGACCGAGCACCTCAAGTTCCACAAGCACGACCACCACTCGCGTCGTGGCCTGCTGATCCTGGTCGGCCAGCGTCGCCGCCTCCTGCAGTACCTGGCCAAGAAGGACATCGAGCGTTTCCGTACGCTCGTCGACCGCCTGGGCATCCGTCGCGGTGCCGCCGGCGGCGCCCGCTAAGACCGCCGCAGGGGGCGGCTCCCCACACCGGGGAGCCGCCCCTCGCGCGTATGCCGCGGCGGGTTCGAACGCGGCACCCTGACATAACAACTCGCGCGCACCTCCCCAGGTGGCCGAGGATTGCACCGTAGGGTTGTGGGCATGCCGGGTGATGGCGCAGGAGCGCCACCCGGGCAGCAGACCCAAACCCCCCGCGGGACGAAGGCTTCAAACGGAAGCCGCCCGCATCCGAGAGAGCGTCCAGACGCGGACCGCCCGTCCCGGCCCGGCAGCCGTGAGGCGCCGGTCCTCGGTAGTGGCCCCCGGAACCCCCGCCGACGAGCGGGGCACCCCGGAGGCTTCGATCGAAGACCGGCCCGACTGCCGCCCTCCCTGGCAGGAGGGCCCCAGGGCCAGCCCGAGGCAGTGCGCGGGGACGCTCTCCCGGAGAACGTACGAAAGAGGAGATCTTCCAGGTGGAAGAGAACGTGTTCTACGCCGAGGCCGTGATCGACAACGGTTCCTTCGGCACCCGTACCATCCGCTTCGAGACCGGCCGTCTGGCCCGTCAGGCCGCCGGCTCCGCCGTGGCCTACCTCGACGACGACACCATGGTGCTGTCGGCCACCAGCGCGTCCAAGCAGCCGAAGGAGCACTTCGACTTCTTCCCGCTGACCGTGGACGTCGAGGAGCGGATGTACGCCGCCGGCCGCATCCCCGGCTCGTTCTTCCGTCGCGAGGGCCGGCCGTCCGAGGACGCGATCCTCACCTGCCGCCTGATCGACCGCCCGCTGCGCCCGTCCTTCGTCAAGGGCCTGCGCAACGAGGTCCAGGTCGTCTGCACGATCATGGCGCTCAACCCCGACCACCTGTACGACGTGGTCGCCATCAACGCCGCCTCCGCCTCCACCCAGCTGGCGGGCCTGCCGTTCTCCGGCCCGATCGGTGGCGTCCGCGTCGCGCTGATCAAGGGCCAGTGGGTCGCCTTCCCGACCCACAGCGAGCTGGAGTCGGCCGTCTTCGACATGGTCGTCGCCGGTCGCGTCCTGCCGGACGGCGACGTCGCGATCATGATGGTCGAGGCCGAGGCCACCGACAAGACCATCAAGCTGGTCGAGGGCGGCGCCGAGGCGCCGACCGAGGACGTCGTCGCCGCCGGTCTGGACGCCGCGAAGCCGTTCATCAAGGTGCTGTGCGCCGCCCAGTCGCAGCTCGCCGCCCAGGCCGCCAAGCCGACCGCCGACTTCCCGGTCTTCCTGGACTACCAGGACGACGTCCTGGCCGCGCTGACCGCCGCCGTCAAGGACGAGCTGGCCAAGGCCCTCACCATCCCGGGCAAGCAGGAGCGCAACGCCGAGCTGGACCGCGTCAAGGCGGTCGCCGCCGAGAAGCTGCTCCCCGAGTTCGAGGGCCGCGAGAAGGAGATCAGCGCCGCCTACAACGCGCTGACCAAGAAGGTCGTCCGCGAGCGCGTCATCAAGGACAAGGTCCGCATCGACGGCCGCGGTGTCACCGACATCCGCACCCTGGCCGCCGAGGTCGAGGCCATCCCGCGCGTCCACGGCTCGGCCCTGTTCGAGCGCGGCGAGACCCAGATCCTGGGCGTCACCACGCTGAACATGCTCCGGATGGAGCAGCAGCTCGACACGCTCTCCCCGGAGACGCGTCGCCGCTACATGCACAACTACAACTTCCCGCCGTACTCGGTCGGCGAGACCGGCCGCGTGGGCTCGCCCAAGCGTCGCGAGATCGGCCACGGCGCCCTCGCCGAGCGCGCCATCCTCCCGGTCCTGCCGACCCGCGAGGAGTTCCCCTACGCGATCCGCCAGGTCTCCGAGGCGCTGAGCTCCAACGGCTCCACCTCGATGGGCTCGGTCTGCGCCTCGACCATGTCGCTGCTGAACGCCGGTGTGCCGCTCAAGGCCGCCGTCGCCGGTATCGCCATGGGCCTGATCTCCCAGGAGATCGACGGCGAGACCCACTACGTCGCGCTGACCGACATCCTCGGTGCCGAGGACGCGTACGGCGACATGGACTTCAAGGTCGCCGGTACCCGCAACTTCATCACCGCGCTGCAGCTCGACACCAAGCTGAACGGCATCCCGGCCTCCGTGCTGGCCGCCGCGCTCAAGCAGGCCAAGGACGCCCGCCTGCACATCCTCGACGTGATGAACGAGGCCATCGACTCGCCCGACGAGATGTCCCCGAACGCGCCGCGCATCATCACCATCAAGATCCCGGTGGACAAGATCGGTGAGGTCATCGGCCCCAAGGGCAAGATGATCAACCAGATCCAGGAGGACACCGGCGCCGAGATCACGATCGAGGACGACGGCACCATCTACATCGGTGCCGCCGACGGCCCGGCCGCCGAGGCCGCCCGCACCACGATCAACCAGATCGCCAACCCGACCATGCCGGAGGTCGGCGAGCGCTACCTGGGCACCGTGGTCAAGACCACGACGTTCGGCGCGTTCGTGTCGCTCATGCCGGGCAAGGACGGCCTGCTGCACATCTCGCAGATCCGCAAGCTGGCCGGCGGCAAGCGCGTCGAGAACGTCGAGGACGTCCTCGGCGTCGGCGCCAAGGTGCAGGTCGAGATCGCCGAGATCGACCCGCGCGGCAAGCTCTCCCTGATCCCGGTCGTCGAGGGCGAGGAAGGCGGCGAGGCCGCTTCCGAGTGAAGCGCCGCTAGCTGACCCTTGCGGCCCGTACGCCTCCCGGCGTGCGGGCCGCACCCTGTTGTCCACGCGTTCGTCCGTACGTGCCATTCCACGTGCGTTTCCTCTGGAGGTACCCCCCGTGGCCCAGGCCCCGGCGGTAAAGCAGCGTCCCGGCTCCACCCGGACCCTGCTCAAGGGCGTCGACGGCGCCGGCACGGTGCGCCGCACCGTCCTCCCCGGCGGCCTGCGGGTCGTCACCGAGACCCTGCCGACGGTGCGCTCCGCGACCTTCGGCATCTGGGTCGGCGTCGGTTCGCGGGACGAGACCCCGCAGCTCAACGGCGCCACCCACTACCTGGAGCACCTGCTCTTCAAGGGCACCGAGCGGCGCAGCGCGCTGGACATCTCGGCGGCCCTGGACGCGGTCGGCGGCGAGATGAACGCCTTCACCGCGAAGGAGAACACCTGCTACTACGCCCGGGTCCTGGACACCGACCTGCCGCTGGCCATCGACGTGGTCTGCGACATGCTCACCGGCTCGCTGATCCGCGCCGAGGACGTCGACGCCGAACGCGGCGTCATCCTCGAGGAGATGGCGATGGCCGAGGACGACCCGGGTGACGTCGTCCACGACCTGTTCGCCAAGGTGATCTTCGGCAGCGGTCCGCTCGGCCGCCCGATCCTCGGCACCCAGGAGACCATCAAGGCCCTCACCCGGGACCAGGTCGCCGGCTTCTACCACCGCCGCTACCGCCCGGAGAACCTGGTCGTCGCGGCGGCCGGCAACCTCGACCACCGCAAGGTCGTCAAGCAGGTCCAGGAGGCCTTCGCGCCGGTGCTGGCCCGCTCCACCGCGGCGCCCGCCGAGGCCCGCCGCGGCGTCAAGGCGCTGCGTACGGCCGGCCGGGTCGAGGTGCTCAACCGCTCCACCGAGCAGGCCCACCTGGTGCTGGGCGTGCCCGGCGTGCCCCGGCACGACGAGCGCCGCTGGGCGATGGGCGTGCTCAACGCGGCCCTGGGCGGCGGGATGAGCTCCCGGCTGTTCCAGGAGGTCCGGGAGAAGCGCGGCCTGGCCTACTCCGTCTACTCGTACTCCTCCTCCTACGCGGACAGCGGCCTGTTCGGCATCTACGCCGGCTGCCAGCCCAAGCGCGTCGAGGAGGTGCTGCGGATCTGCCGCGAGGAGCTCGCCAAGGTGGTCGCCGACGGCATCACCGAGGAGGAGCTGCAGCGCGCGATCGGCCAGATCTCCGGCTCCACCGTGCTCGGCATGGAGGACACCGGCTCGCTGATGAACCGGATCGGCAAGGCCGAACTCAGCTACGGGCACCACCTGTCGGTGGACGACATGCTGGCGCGGATCGCCGCGGTGACCCTGGAGGACGTCCACGCGGTGGCCCGTGATGTGCTGGGCGCGTACCGGCCGTCGCTGGCGCTGATCGGGCCGGTCAACGACAAGCGGGCCGCCCGGCTCGCCGATCTGCTGGTCTGAGGATTGTCCCCCCGGAGAGGAACGTCGCTATGACGCTGCGTGTCGCCGTGATCGGTGCCAACGGACGGATCGGCTCGGAGGCGGTCAAGGCCGTCGAGGCCGCGCCGGACCTGGAGCTGGTGGCCACCCTCGGCCGCGGCTCGAAGCTGGAGGAGCTGACCGAGGCCGGTGCCCAGGTCGCCGTCGAACTCACCCACCCGGACTCGGTGATGGGCAACCTCGACTACTGCGTCCACCACGGCATCCACGTGGTCACCGGCACGACCGGCTGGGACGACCTGCGGCTGGCCGAGCTGGAGGGCTGGCTCGTCCCGGCCGAGGCCACCGGCCGTCCGCCGCTGCCCGTCGGCGTCCTGATCGCGCCCAACTTCTCCATCGGCGCCATCCTCGGCATGAAGTTCTCCCAGCTGGCGGCGAAGTACTTCGAGTCGGTCGAGGTGGTCGAACTCCACCACGACCGCAAGGCCGACGCCCCCAGCGGCACCGCCACCCGCACCGCCCAGCTGATCGCCGCGGCCCGCGCCGAGGCCGGCCGCCCGAAGCAGCAGGACCCGACCACCCACAGCCTGCCCGGCGCGCGCGGCGCCGACGTGGACGGGGTGCCGGTGCACGCCGTACGGCTGCGCGGCCTGCTCGCCCACCAGCAGGTGATGTTCGGCGACACCGGCGAGACGCTCACCATCCGGCACGACTCGCTGCACCACAGCAGCTTCATGCCGGGCATCCTGCTGGGCGTGCGCAAGGTCGTCGAGACCCCGGGGCTGACCTTCGGCCTCGAACACTTCCTGGACCTGTGACCGTGGTGAACCCCAGGAGCGCGACATGACCTCCCGTACCGGCTTCTTCGTCCTGTCCGGCGTGCTGCTGCTGGTCGCCCTCCTCTGCGTGGGGGAGGGCGTCCAGCTGGTCGCCACCGGAAAGCCGCTCGGCATCGGCATCGGCTTCTGCGCCTTCGTGATCCCGGTGATCGGCATCTGGTTCCTGCGCCAGACCGTCCGCTTCGGCCGGGCCAGCGAGCAGCTCGCCCGCGAGCTGGAGGCCGAGGGCGGCCTGCCGGTGGACGAGCTCCGGCGCACCGGCGGCGGACGGATCGACCGGGCCTCGGCCGACGCGGTGTTCACCCGCCGCCAGGCCGAGGCGGAGGCCGCGCCGGGCGACTGGCGGGTCTGGTTCCGCCTCGCCGTGGCCTACGCCGACGCCGGCGACACCCCGCGCGCCCGCAAGACCATGCAGCACGCCATCAAGCTGCACAGCACCGAACCCGCAAGGAGTAACGCGTGAGCGACGAACCGACGGCCCCCAGCTTCCGGAGCGACGTGACGGTGGAGCTGGTCCGCAGCGCCGCCGCCGATTCGGACGTCATCTGGTCGGCCCGGGTGTCGACCGCGGGGGAGCAGTCCCTGGACGCGCTCCAGCAGGACCCGGAGAAGTCCAAGGGCCTGATCAACTTCCTGATGCGCGACCGGCACGGCACGCCGTTCGAGCACAACTCGATGACCTTCTTCATCAGCGCGCCGATCTTCGTGTTCCGCGAGTTCCACCGGCACCGCAGCGGCTGGTCGTACAACGAGGAGTCCGGCCGCTACCGCGAGCTGGAGCCGGTCTTCTACGTCCCGGGCACCGACCGCAAGCTGGTCCAGCAGGGCCGTCCGGGCAAGTACGAGTTCCACGAGGGCACCCCGGAGCAGCACGAGACCACCACCGGGGCGATGGAGGCCGCGTACCGCGAGTCCTACGCCCGCTACCAGGAGATGCTGGCGGCCGGCGTGGCCCGCGAGGTGGCCCGGGCGGTGCTGCCGGTCGGCCTGTTCTCCTCGATGTACGCGACCTGCAACGCGCGCTCGCTGATGCACTTCCTCTCGCTGCGCACCCGGCGGGAGAACTCGGCGGTGCCGTCCTTCCCGCAGCGCGAGATCGAGATGGTCGCGGAGCGGATGGAGGAGCAGTGGGCGCAGCTCATGCCGCTCACCCATGCGGCCTTCGAGAAGCACGGCCGGGTCGCCCCCTGACCTGGGACGACAGGCATATGGGCAGAGTGTCGGGCATGTCTGGATTGCGGCTTTTCTAGCCGCTCCCTACATTCGTGACCACGGATCCCGGTGCTGCCCGAACCCCCGAGCGGGCAGCACCGGGATCCCATTCCCCCGCCCCTGGCCTGCTCACCTGTCCGAACCCTGGACCGGCATGGATACCGCCCCACCGCCTACGAGTAGCTTTGGACGCATGGCTCCGACCTCCACCCCCCAGACGCCGTTCGGCCGGGTACTGACCGCGATGGTCACCCCGTTCACCGCCGACGGCGCGCTCGACCTCGACGGCGCCCAGCGCCTCGCCACGCACCTCGTCGACTCCGGGAACGACGGCCTCGTCGTCAACGGCACCACCGGTGAGTCCCCGACCACCAGCGACGCCGAGAAGGCCCAGCTCGTCCGCGCCGTGGTGGAGGCGGTCGGGGACCGTGCCCACGTGGTGGCCGGGGTCGGCACCAACGACACCCACCACAGCGTCGAACTGGCCCGCCAGGCGGAGGCGGCCGGGGCGCACGGCCTGCTGGTCGTCACGCCGTACTACAACAAGCCCCCGCAGGAGGGCCTGTACCGGCACTTCACGCAGGTCGCCGACGCCACCGGCCTGCCGGTCATGACGTACGACATCCCGGGCCGCAGCGGGGTCGCGCTGAGCCACGAGACCCTGGTCCGGCTCGGCGAGCACCCGCGGATCGTCGCCAACAAGGACGCCAAGGGCGACCTCGGCGCGGCGGCCTGGGCGATCGCCCGCTCCGACCTCGCCTGGTACTCCGGCGACGACATCCTCAACCTGCCGCTGCTGTCCGTCGGGGCCGTCGGCGTGGTCAGCGTCGTCGGGCACGTGGTCGCCGGCGAGTTGAAGGCCATGATCGAGGCCTACCTGGCCGGCGATGTGGCCAAGGCCACCGCCGTCCACCAGGGCCTGCTGCCGGTGTTCACCGGTATGTTCCGCACCCAGGGCGTGATCCTCACCAAGGCCGCGCTGGACCTCCAGGGCCTGCCCGCCGGGCCGCTGCGCCTGCCCCTGGTCGGCGCGACGTCCGAGGAGATCGACCGATTGAAGCAGGATCTCGCCTCCGGCGGGGTACACCTGTAGCAGACACAGACGTGCGCGCCCCGGCTCGCCGGACCCGACCGGGTCCGCCGCTGGACCGGACCGAAGGCGCGAGAGCACAGACCCAGTAGGAAGAACGACACTGAGTACGCACGCCATATGTCTCCAGGGGGAGGACCCCGGGCATATGGCGTGCGTCGTGAGGAGAGTCTTTTGAGCCACCCGCACCCCGAACTCGGCGCGCCCCCGGCCCTCAAGGAGGGCGCCCTCCGCATCACTCCGCTCGGCGGCCTCGGCGAGATCGGCCGCAACATGACGGTCCTCGAGTACGGCGACCGCATCCTGATCATCGACTGCGGCGTCCTCTTCCCCGAGGACGAGCAGCCCGGCGTGGACCTGATCCTCCCGGACTTCAGCTACATCCGGGACCGCCTCGACAAGGTCGACGGCATCGTCCTCACCCACGGCCACGAGGACCACATCGGCGCCGTCCCGTTCCTCCTGCGGGAGAACCCGGACATCCCGCTGATCGGCTCCAAGCTGACCCTCGCCCTGATCGAGGCCAAGCTCGCCGAGCACCGCATCCGGCCGTACGTGCTGGAGGTCAAGGAGGGCGAGCGCGAGCGCATCGGTCCCTTCGACTGCGAGTTCATCGCGGTCAACCACTCCATCCCGGACGCCCTCGCCGTGGCGGTCCGCACCCCCGCCGGCATGGTCGTGGCCACCGGTGACTTCAAGATGGACCAGCTGCCGCTGGACGGCCGCCTCACCGACCTGCCGACCTTCGCCAAGCTGGCGGAGGAGGGCATGGACCTGCTGCTGGTGGACTCCACCAACGCCGAGGTCCCCGGCTTCATCCCGCACGAGCGCGACATCTCGGCCGCGCTGCGAAACGTTTTCGCGAACGCCGACAAGCGCATCATCGTCGCGTCCTTCGCCAGCCACGTGCACCGCATCCAGCAGGTGCTGGACGCCGCGCACGAGTACAAGCGCAAGGTCGCCTTCGTCGGCCGCTCGATGGTCCGCAACATGGGCATCGCCCGTGACCTCGGGTACCTCAAGGTCCCCGGCAACATGGTCGTCGACGTCAAGCAGCTCGACGACCTGCCGGACAAGGAGGTCGTGCTGATCTGCACCGGCTCCCAGGGCGAGCCGATGGCGGCGCTGTCCCGGATGGCCAACCGCGACCACCAGATCCGCATCGTGGAGGGCGACACCGTCGTCCTGGCGTCCTCGCTCATCCCGGGCAACGAGAACGCCGTCTACCGCGTGATCAACGGCCTGACCCGCTGGGGCGCCAAGGTCGTGCACAAGGGCAACGCCAAGGTGCACGTCTCCGGCCACGCCTCGGCCGGCGAGCTGCTGTACTTCTTCAACATCTGCAAGCCGCGCAACCTGATGCCGGTCCACGGCGAGTGGCGCCACCTGCGGGCGGCCGCCGAGCTCGGCATCGCCACCGGCGTGCCGCGCAACCGCGTGGTCATCGCCGAGGACGGCGTCTGCGTCGACCTGGAGAAGGGCGTCGCCCGGATCGTCGGCAAGGTCCGGGCCGGCTACGTCTACGTCGACGGCGCCTCGGTCGGCGACATCACCGAGGCCTCGCTCAAGGACCGCAGGATCCTCGGCGAGGAGGGCTTCATCTCGGTCTTCGTCGCGGTCGACACCACCAACGGCAAGCTGGTCGGCAGCCCGACCATCCAGGCCCGCGGCTCCGGCATCGACGACAACGCCTTCGTGCCGGTCGTCGCCAAGCTCCAGGAGGCCCTGGACCGCTCGGCGAGCGACGGCGTGCTGGAGCCCCGCCAGGTGCAGCAGCTGGTCCGTCGGACCATCGGCAAGTGGGTCGCGGACAACTACCGCCGCCGGCCGATGATCCTGCCGGTCGTCGTCGAGGTCTGAGCCCCGCTCCAGACCCTCGTCCGGCCCCGCTGAGGCTGGTTTGACGTGGGGCGACCCGGTGCGTAATGTTCTCCGGGTTGCCCCACGGGACGAGCCCCAAGGAAGTCCTCGAATACGAATGCGAATTCGAGAACTACCGGGAAAACGGACCGAGAAACTCTGGTAGAGTTCGGGAGCGCCGAAAGGCAAAAGCCAAATCGGATGAATGAAACTCCGGAAAACGGAGCGGAAAACATCTGATAAGCTTGAAACACGAAAGAACGAAGCGCCCGGAGGGCCCGCTGGAAGGCGGTCC